>CANBND010000051.1 GCA_947370945.1 Pseudobdellovibrionaceae bacterium
TTATTTGCCAAAAATAATTTCTGATTTAAATAAAATTTTCCCCGCGGTCGAACTGGAAATTCATTCGTTACCATCAGTAGCCGTTGTCCGAAAATTAATGGCCCAAGAACTTGATTTTGGGTTGGTGGCTTCGCCCCTGACGCAACCAGATCTGATTGCGAAAACTATCGGTGAAGATTATTTAGCCACGTATCAAAAAGATTTATCGATAATTCCCAAGTACGTTTTATTCAACCCTGAAACTCAGATGTCGAATTCGATGTTACGTAAAGTTTCTGGTCTTAAAAAAATTGCGATTGATGATTATGAACTGTTGGCAAAATCTGCGATCACGCAAAACCAAGTAGCCCTGTTGCCGCAATCTGTTGCGCAAAATTATTCAGAATTAAAACAAGTCAGCGGAATTTTGGCAAAAACAAAGATTTCTTTAATCTGTCAAAAAGACAAACAGAAATCTTTGGCCTATAAAAAAATTTGGGACGTGATTTTAAATTCCACGCCCAAATAATTTTCTAAAAAATTTATTTAATATTTTACCGAATATTTTTCAGTGTTTTCCATGCTTTTAAATATGAATAGGCTTGATAGGCCTGATAATCAGATTTAAATAATTTTTCTTTTTCGGTCATTTCAGATTCTTTTTTGCTGCCAATGTCTTTCCACCACGCCAAAGCATTTTCATGTGCGGTCTGTGATTTTTTATCTTTTGATTTTTCGGTTAACTTTTCTTTTTCGCCTTTTAAATGTCCGATGATATCTTTTTCACGTGGACCTTTTTTATCACTGATGGCTTTAGCAAAAATTTCAGCGTTTACGTCTTCGATTTCGATGTCTGGCGTGATGCCTTCGGATTGAATCGATACGCCGCTGGGTGTGTAATATCTGGCCACAGTTAATTTTAATCCGCTGCCGTCACCTAATTTAATCACTGACTGCACAGAGCCTTTACCGAAACTGCGTTCGCCGACGATGACAGCGCGTTTATTGTCCTGTAGGGCACCGGAAACAATTTCGCTGGCGCTCGCAGAATATTCATTCACTAAAACAACAATTGGGATGTCGGGGTATGGTGCTTTTCCAGAGGCGCGATTCACTTCTTTGGTTTTTGGATCTCGACCAATGGTGCTGACAATGATGCCGTCTTTTAAAAACAGATCACTGATTTTAATAGCCTGATCTAAAAGGCCGCCAGGGTTTCTGCGCAAATCGATCAGAATTCCTTCGAATTTATTTTTGTGATTTGCAGAATAATCGGCTAAAACTTTTTCCAGTTCTTTGGATGTGTTTTCGATAAAGCTTGTGATACGAATATATAAATAGCCATCATCAAGTTGTGCTGATTTGACAGATTTAATTTTAACTTGGCCGCGAACAATTTTAATATCTAAAGGTGTATCAACATTTTCACGAACAACAGATAATACAATCGGTTCACCGCGTTTACCTTTTAACAGTGCAGAGGCCTCAACCAGACTGAAGCCTTTCGTGGATTGTCCATCGATAGAAACAATTTTATCGCCGGGTTTTATGCCCGCCTTCCAAGCTGGAGTATCTTCGATCGGAGAAATTATTGTCAGAATTCCGTTTTGTACTGAAATTTCGATACCTAAACCACCGAATTCGCCAGCTGTTTCAGATTCAAAATCTTTGAAAATTTCAACAGGCATATAATTTGTATGTGGATCCAATTCGCGAAGCATGCCTTTAATCGCGCCGCCAATTAATTTTTTTGTATCGACGGGTTCAACGTAATATTGCTGGACCAAATTTAAAATTTTAGTAAAGTTTTGCAATTCAGTATAACGTTCTTCAGCCCATGATTGCAGGGGTTGTGTAAAAATAAATGTAATTGTTAAAATTGCAAACGTTCCCAGTAAGTATTTTTTCATTTCAATTCCTTATCCAATTTTTTGGATTAATTGCGATGTTCTGATTTCGTAATTCAAAATAAAATTCGGCTCCATTTGTTTCACAAATTTTTTCGCCTTGCGAAACGTTTTGATTATTTTCAACAGTACAATTTGTTAAATTTGTGTAAACTGAATAATAATCACCCGCGTGCTGTATAATAATAGATTCGCCCCAGTATTTAATGCGGTCACGAAAAATGATTTTTCCTGGACCGACAGCCTGAACATAATGATGAATTTTGCAATTAAAAGTTAAGCCTTTACGAAACACTGAATATTGATTTTTTGGATCACTGTAGGCGCCAAATGACGATTTTAAATTTGAATTCTGAACGGGCGTCGATAAGGTGCCCTTATATATTAACAAAGAATCTTTTTTTTCATTTCTAAGTGCACTCACAGTTTCTTTTTCTGTGGCCAGAATCTGTTCTTCCTGTTCAAGCAGTTGACGATTTAAGGATACTAAATTTTCTTTGGCAGATATTAAAATTTGTTGTTGTTGTTGTAATTCAGTCGATGCAAATTTATATTCACGCAACGAATTAATATTTTGCAACTTTATTTTTTGAAAAACGTCCAAATTTCTGCTCAATAGCGGTAAACTTTCAATAGCCATTAGGCCGCCAAATTGAAATTTATTCAACTGTTGGTCGGCTTTAATAAATTTGATCAGGTCGGATTTTTTTTCTTTGATGGCGAACTGCGTGTCTGACATTTTTTTTTGAATCAACTGTATTTCAGTTATTAGATCAAGCTGCTGAGTTGTATTTTCAGAGCGCAATTTTTCTAATTCGTACAACGTTTTTGCATTTAAGTTTACACAAAAAAACATGATCCATAGCAAGCTAATCTTGGTCATAAAGCCTACTGTGTAATTGTCTAATAGAAAAATAATAGCCAAATAAAAATGCGGCTGAAAATCCGACAACCAATGTCAATACTGAAGTCGATGACAAAAAATTTAAACGCGCCATTATAAAATAAAATTCAGGCAAATGTTTCAATTTTAACATTAGCAAATGGTACACAATATAAGTCATTAACAATCCAATACAAAAACTAAAAATACAAGGGACTGAAGTTTTTAATAAATATTGCCCAACAAAGGCGTTAAATGATTCGCCCAAATAACTGCGAACCTTTATTTCAGCATCGTCTTTTAAGATTAAAATTCGAATTGTGGCTACAGTCATCATTGCTGTGGTTAGAAAAAGAAATAAAAATAAGCCGCGGCCGAAATTTTCTACTAATTCTGATATAGATTTCAGTTTATCAAGCCAATTTTTTGCTGTGCCGGTTTCTTGAAAAATATTTTCTTCAGCAATATTTTTTTGGATTTGTGAAGCATCCTGTTCTGCATTTAAAATAAAATCAACTGAGTACGGAATTAATTTGATGATTTCTTCAGAATCAAAAGCGCCTTGATTGTACATTGTAAAAGACTTTGTAAATTCACTATACTGATCTGCGGGTGAATGTAATGTCCAGGCTTTAAACTTATATTTTGTTGATAGTGATTGAATTTTTTCTTCAACAAATTCTTTAGCAACGTCATTTTGAAATGAAAAGCTTAGGGTTTGTTTTTCCGAAGCTGCAAATAAAACAGAGCTGGCATTTTGGTAGCCCCACAAAACTAACGAACTAAAAAAAACTGAAAACGTTAAATACAAACCGAATAAATATTTCATGAATTCAATTGTCCATTTTGCAATGTCAAAGTGCGCCGATTATTTTTTTGCAGGACTGATTCATCATGTGTGGCTATAAAAACTGTGGCGCCTTTGACACTGTGAGCTTCGGCGTAGTCAGCAAGAATTTGAATTAATCCTGAGCTGTTCTGTGCATCTAAATTTCCGGTCGGCTCATCAGCGATAATGAGTTCGGGGTTGCCAATCAGCGCACGAGCCACGGCCGCCTTTTGTTGTTGGCCGCCCGAGATGTAGTCGGGATATTCATTTATAAAATCCTTCAGGTTTAACTTTTCAGTCAAAGCATTTAATTTTTTTTGAATTTCGGTGGCAGACAGTTTTTGAATTTTCAGTGGCAACGCAATATTTTCGGCGATAGTTAAGCTTGAAATTAATTTGTAATCTTGAAATATAATGCCGACATTTTTACGATACTCAGATATTTTTTCGGCATTTAAATTAGAAATTGATACAGAATTAAAAAAAATTTCACCGCTGGTCGGTTTTGTCATCGCAGTTAACAATTTAAATAATGTGGTTTTTCCGGAGCCGCTTTCACCTTTGATGAAATACAAGCCAGACTCATTGGCCTCGAAATTTAAATCACGCAAAACGTGGCGGTCATTTTGATAAGTTTTATATACGTGGCGTAACTTCAACATTCTTTAATTATTGCTAATAACAAAGCTCTTGTGGAGGCTAGATTTATCGATTGATTTTATTTAAAGGGTTTCTTTATTCGCAGAATCGATAACCCACTGGTGAAATTGGACCAGCGCTTTACGTCTGGCATCAGCTTTTAAAACGTCAGTTATTTTTTCATAGGGTAAGCGGTACGTTTTTATAACGGCGCCATTTTTAAATATTCGGCTGACCAGACTTTGATCTTTGGCGCCCCAGTCTTCGGTTTGGATATGCAGCTTCGCACCCTTGATAAACAAATCTGAATTTTCTCCGGCGACTGAGCTCATTTTTCTCCGTTATGTTGCGATACATTTTTATTTGACTGAACTAGATCAAGGTCTGTGTAATGATCAGACTTAATTATATCATTTAAAAACAAAGGAGTCTCATGAATAAATTATTATTGGTTATTCTTGGATTATCTGCAGCATTTGTTGCGCAGGCCGAAGATAAAAAATTTAAAGGTGAATCAGAAGCCTCTGCTATTGTGATCAGCGGAAATTCTGATTCTGAAAGCTACGGCGCAAAAACAACAAATACTTGGAATTTGACAGAGTCTGATTTGGCAACTGTTTTTGGTAAATACGTTCGTACAAAATCGGCGGGAACAGAAACAGCAAAAGCGTGGGAATCAGGTCTTCGCTACGAGCGCGTATTTATGAAAGATTTATTGAACGGATTTTTACAACAAAAAGCAGAACACGATCCGTATAATGGCGTTTTTGTTCAGCGTGATTCTACAGATATCGGCGCGAAATATTTTTTCAAAAAATCAGATGATTTAACTTGGTTTGGCGAATTTGGTTATCGTTACACATCGACATATTCGGGCTTAGATCCGGTTCCGATGACTGATCGTTATAATGCAAATGGTTTGCGCGTATATACTGAAGTTGCTGCAAAATTTAATGCGACGACATCAGGTAAATTTTGGGTTGAATATTTAGCAAATTTAAAAGATTCAGATAAATCATTAACAAATGCAGAAGCATCAATTTCTGTTGTGATGACATCGGTTTTATCATTTAAAACTGCAATGTTATTAAATCACAACGAAGGTACTGCGGCTCCCGGAAAAAAAGACACAACAACTTGGACAACAGCATTAGTTGCTAATTACTAGATTTATTTTTTTAAAACAATTATACAAAACCATAGGAGGTTTCAATGTTAGAAGAATTTAAGAAGTTTATTGCTCAGGGTAACGTTTTGGATTTAGCAGTCGGTATTATCATCGGCGGAGCATTCGGTAAAATCGTATCTTCAATGGTGAGCGATGTTATTATGCCTTTGATCGGAAAAGTAATGAACGGTATTAATTTCACTGAATCATTTATTGCTTTGAACGGACAAGCCGCAACGACATTAGAAGAAGCTAAAAAAGGCGGAGCAGTTCTGGCCTATGGAAGTTTCATGCAAAACATCATCGATTTTCTAATCGTCGCTTTTGTTATTTTCATGATTGTTCGCCAAGCGAATAAATTAAAAAAACCTGCTCCTGCAGCATAGTTTTTAATTCATTATTTATATGAAGAATTAAAGCCGATCCATTGTGGTCGGCTTTTTTTATTTAAAAATCACCGGTCCACAAGCGTTGAAGAAATTTTTGTATATTCATAAGATGTATTCCGTCTTCTTTTCGCTCAGCATATGCGCCAGCCAAAAGCGACCTACGATTAAGTTTACTGATTGTCCTTTAAGTTTTCTTGCCGAACTGCCTGTTAATAAAAATTTAATTTTGTGCTCTTCAATTAAATAATGAACTTCATCCAATAAAGTTGGTATTTTTTGAATTTCATCAATAACAATTGTTTTATCTATATTTTCCAAACAAATTTTTTCAAGCAAGCTATGGTCCGTCGATAGACGCATAAAATCTTGATTTCGCAATAAATTATAACATGCGTATCGCATTTTATAATTTATATAGTACGTACAAAAAGACGCTACAAATCGAGAAAACAGGATTTACAGCGTTTTTTTGTTTTCCTCGGAACTCGCAAAATTTAGTGAATGCAATTTGTATATTTAAAACTTATTAGTAAAAACAAGCACTTATCCGCACTAAAAGAACAATCTAAAGTTTTTCCCAGAACAGGACGATAAGCAGAATATAAGGGGGAATTCATATGAAATTCTTAAATACATTACGCAATCGTTTTCGTAAAAGTTTAATCGCAAATCAATCGGGTCAAGGGGCAACAGAGTATATTTTATTACTTGTTGTTGTTGTTGGTATGGTTGTGGCTTTTGGTCCAAAAATTAAAAAAGCAATTAATGAAAAAACAGATTCGCTTACGGGCGACATGGGCAAAGTTAATAGTGACATGTAATTAAATGACAATCGAATACGTACTTCTACTGATCGTTGGCGGAGTTACTTTTATGAGCGCTTTAATGAAGGCGCCAAAGACTGCGTTTGAAGCGGGTGGAGTACGTTTAGCTGCGCGAGTTGAAACTCAGATTGCTACAGGTTCTGGTTTTCAACCTTATCCTGGAGGGGGCGACGATGGAACTGTCCCGTGGATACGAAAAGAATAATAATTTTAATCAATACGGCCAGGCGACGATCGAAGCCGTTTTGTTGGCGACTATTTTAGTTGGTACTTTTTTATTTGTTACCAAAAAATTAAAAGAAAAACAAATTGTACAAAAGTTTACAACGACATCATTAGGTCGTGTGAAAACTATGGCAGAGTACGGCACATGGCGTGACGCCTGCAAGCCGATTTCAGGTGGCGGCGGCGAAAAGGCAGCAAACTGTCATCCTAATTCAATCAACAGATCATTAAGCTCGGCACCATAAAACATTATGAAAATAAATTCACATAACCCTATTTTAAATCAGTCAGGTTTTTTAGCTGCAGACTTTTTATTTTCATTCGTATTGGTGATTGGTTGCGGAATAATTATTTTTGCGCTTACATTTTCTTTGGCCACAGTTGAAATTGCACAGTACATTACTTGGTCTGCAGCCCGATCATATTCGGCAGGTAATTTGTGTGCGCCACCCGGCGGCGTCACGAGCCCACCATGTACTTCGGGAAAATCTTCGACAAAAGCTGCGGACGCAAAATTTAAAAATTTATCATTAAAATTTCCACTGTTAACCGGAGCCGATGGCAGTAGCGCATGGTTTCAGTTAACTAAAAAAAATGTTGGCGACAACGCCTGGGCCGGTTTAACTGGATTAACAAATCCAGGGAATAAAACAAATGGTGGATCCGGTGAAAGTCGTCATCCGTGGACCGGTGTCAATGCAGAGCTTGAATGGAAATTGTTTAAAGGTATTAAAATTCCATTTTTAGGAAAAATTGCAACCGATGGCGCAGATACTTTTACTTTTCCAATCCGAGCTTTTTTATTAAGAAACCCATCTCAACAAGAATGTTTGCATTTTTATTCAAGAGACAATCGTTTTATTCAAGGAATTAAAAATTTAGAAGGTTGGAATTCTGGTGTCGGCGATGCCGCATCATATGTCGCGATCGAGGATAACGGATGCTAAAAATTACACGTCGACGTAATTTTAAAAAAACAGAAAAAGGCATGGCATTTGTTGAATCAATTCCGGTTTTATTTATGGTCGTCGTTGTTTTTAATTTCTCGCTAGGTTTTTTCGGTGCAATTCATTCTGGAATTTTAAATTCGATAGCGTCATATAATTATACAATGGAGACATTTCGATTTCGCTCAAATTTAATGTATTTTCGTCCAGGCGCAAATATGGATCATTATGCAAAAACCAAAAGCCGCGTTCACGGCGTCACGGCCGACGGTGTTAAAAATGACGATACATCAAAAAGAACATGGCCTGTAACAGTCAGAACAATTGCATTCACAAATTCTGCGACCAAGGTTGAAACAGAACCCATTGGCGCGTCACCAAATAATGTTAATCATCAATATAAGCGTACGCCAGCATCGGGAACCACATGGTTTATTAATTCAAAATACGACGCAGATACAAATACGCCAGTCAAAAGTCCAGAAATATGGATCAAGACCGTTTATGGAATCTGTTTATCTGCCGATTGTAATTAGAGAAAAGTTTTAGGTATTTACTCAAAAGAGGTTTTTATGGGTCCGAACGAATCAAGAAATTTATGGATATCTTTAGGTGCAGGAATTTTTGCGACATTTATGTTGTATTCTTACACGCAAGAAAAAAAAGCCGAGATGGATAAAACTTTGGGAGAAAAAGTTCGAGTCATCGTCGCCAAAGAAGACATTCGTGATATGGATACAATTTATGATAACGTTGTCGAAGTCGTTGAACGTTCCAAAGATCAAGTTGAACCCGATGCATTTCGTGATGTTGGTGATATCGTTGGAACAGTCGCTGCGATTCCGATTAAAAAAGGCCAGACAATTACAAAAAATAAAGTTTTAGAACCCGGCCCAGAAACAGGAATGGCGATTCAGGTTTCACCAAACAAACGTGCTGTCACTGTGCCCGTCAGTCCCGAGCGTGTGAACGCAGGATTAATTCGCCCGGGTGATCGTGTTGATATTTTTGCAGTGGTTGATTCGGGCAAAGGTGCTTCGCAAAAACGTGAAGTTATTTTATTTCGTCAAGACGTTTTGATTTTAGCAACAGGCGTGAATGTAAATAATAATTTGCCGCGCACTATTGAAAAAGATCCGAACGGACGCGGTTTGGTGCAAACCACATTAACCGGCGATACAAAATACCCTTCGATTACAATCGAAGTCGATATCAACGACGCGCAGGACATGATTTATTTAGTTTCAACAAATGCACAAAGTTTATATTTTTTATTACGTAATCCACACGATCGAAAACCTGTTGTGATGCGTAACGTGGCTTCTAGTGCTGAAACAATTTTGCTGCAAAAAACTTCGGGCCCGACTTCAGGCCAGGCTTATGGTTCTGCAGGTGGATTTCCCAGCCAAACTCAGCCAAACTCTAATGGTGGAACAAAACCTGGTAACTAAAAATTTAGTTAAACTATTCTTTTTAAATTTAATTTTAGTATTTCAAACTACTTTTGTGTATGCACAGGCGAAAGCTCCTGCTGTTACACCAGCAGCACCAGCCACTGAAGCTGCGTCGCCAGCGGCCTCGACATCTGAAAAACCAATCTATGAAGAAGTCGATGAAGGCGGCGGCCAGACTTTAAAATTATTAAACGGCGAACCCAGTAAAAAAAGAATTCGCAGACATTTATCTTTGATCGCCGGAATCAAACACGACGAAGAATTACAAATTCCCAATGTGCCGTTAAATTTCAAAGGCCAAGTTGAATTATTTGAAATGCAACGAATCAAGGGCACAGATATTTTCAGAATTTTGCCGACCAAAGAAGGCAACGGAATTATCACGGTACATAATAAAAAAACGGGACAAATTTATGTTGAAATCCGTGTCGACATCAGAAAACAAGACGTCGAAAAAAATCTTCGTGAAATTCAAGCCTTATTGGCTGATGTCGAAGGCATCGAATATAAAATTGTGAACAGTAAAATTTTATTGGATGGCTTTGTTTTACTGCCAAACGATTTAATTCGTATCGGCAGTGTTTTAAAACAATTCGGTCCCGAGGTCGCAAAAAGTTTAGTCCGCCTAAGCCCCTTGGCTAGAAAAAAAATAGTTGAATACATCGCACGCGATGTGAATAACCCTGAAGTCACCATTACATCTGTCGGTGATTTTATTAAATTGGAAGGTACTGTTAATAATCCCGAAGAAAAACAGCGCGTAGCTGATATTGTTAATTTATATTTACCGGACATTGTGACTGATAAAGTTGAAGGCCTGGATAACGTGGATATCAAGGGCCGCCGAGTTTCTGGCGGCGGCGAAAGTTTAATTATTAATTTGATCACGATTCGTAAACAAGAAGACAAACAGGAGCCTCCGCCAAAAATGATTCAGGTTGTTGTGCATTTTGTGGAATTCAGTGATCGTTATTTAAAACAATTTACATTTAATTTTGAACCCTCACTCAGCACAGTTGCAGCAGCCGGACAACAGGCCAGCAATAATCAACAAGGCGGCGGTCAATCGACGTTTCAACAATCTGTAAATTTAATTAATAATTTTTTACCAAAATTAAATTGGGCGCGCACGCATGGATTTTTGCGGGTCTTAGATACAGCATCGGTTTTAACGCAAGATAAATTTCCGGCATCGATCACGCGTGGTTTTACAGTAACACCAAATCCCATCAGCAGCGGCGGCGCAGCTGGTGGTGGTGGCGCACAGCCTGCAGGTTCAAGCGGTACACTGGGTATCAGTGTGACTCCGACAATCAAAGGCGAAAGAACGGGACTTGTTGAAATGCTGTTGAACGTGAATACGACACCAGCGGGTGGTTCAACAATTCAACCAAATACAACCATCAATACTAAAATTTCTGTGCATGACCGTGCCAGCGCAGCATTCGGTGGAATCATCAACAAAAAAAGTAGCAATGATTACGGTGCCCCGAACAAAACAGATGGCGCAATTATTACTTTGAATCACGGCAAAAAATATGAAAAATCAAATGGAAATTTTGTGGTGTTCGTAACGCCAATTATTAAATCTTCAGCCAGTGCCGGCGTTGAACAAATCAAGAAAAAATTCAGGATGAAAGAATAGTTTTCATTTCTGTTTAAAACATCTGTACCTAAAACCAGATCAGACCTTTGTCGTATCAAGTTGATACAAGATTCTTCCGATAAAAGAATATGATAAAATATCAGAACCGAGGTTTTTAGTATGGCGTTGAATCCAAATTGTGTGATGCTTGCGATTGTTGGCGGCAAAGGCGGCGTCGGAAAATCTGTTTTTGCTGCAAATTTTACTGCGGCACTCACTGCCGAACTGCGAACACCAGCATTATTAATTGATTGCGATACAAAAAGTGTCGGCGATCAAAATATTATTACAGGAATTAAACCGCTTAAAACTTTGCGTGAGCTGGCAAATTCAACGCAATCATTAGCAGCAACGCCGATTCAACAAATTGTTGCGACTCATCCATCAGGATTTTCGTATTTGGGCGCAGTGCGCGGGCCCGAAGAAATTTTAAATGTTCCGCCAGAAAATTTATCAAAATTGATTGAATATTTTTCTCGAAGTTTTAAATTTATTATTGTCGATTGTGGTAACGACATTGGTCCGATGCAAACTGCGATTTTACAAGATTCAACAGGAATTATCATTGTTGCGACTCCAGAAATTTTGGTTGTGCAGCAAACACAACGTTTAATCAATGATTTGTTAACACAGACGTATCCCAAAGAAATGTTTCAACTGGTGTTGAATAAATTCAACAATTCAGGTTTACAACCACAAGTGATTGGTCAGCATTTGGGATTATTGCCATTAGGAATTATTCCGCACGACGAACCAACAACAATGGCTTCATTAACACAATCAAAACCGTTTGTTGTGACGAATCCAAAATCTCCGATTTCAATGGCGTATTTTGACTTTGTCAGAAAATTATCTGGTGGCACATTACAAAAATTAAAAGCATTACAAAAACCAAAACCAGTTGTCGCAGCATCTGCTGTAGCAGTTGTTTCATCATCAAATAATCCAAATGGTTATGATGCAAAAACTTTATTAAAATTGCGTGTCCATTCAGAATTAATTCGCACGGTCGATTTGAAAAAAATATTAGCCGAAGCTGGAAACAGTGATGGCAAAGAAAAAGAAGTGCGCGACAAAACTATGCGCGATATCGGACAAATTGTCGATAAAGAAGCACCAGATATTGCTCGTGATGAGCGACAAAAATTAGTCAAAGATGTTCTTGAAGAAGCTTTGGGTTTGGGTCCACTTGAAGATATGTTAGCAGATCCTACAATTTCAGAAATCATGGTGAATGGTGCGCAAAAAATATTTGTCGAAAAAAGTGGTCGCGTTCAATTGAGCGGAATTACGTTTACATCGAACGATCACTTACGCCGAATTATTGAACGTATTGTAACGCCGTTAGGTCGACAAATTAATAACGCGACACCATTTGTGGATGCCAGATTAAAAGATGGTTCGCGTGTGAATGCTGTGATCGAACCTCTTGCATTGGATGGTCCCTGCTTAACAATTCGTAAATTTAAAAAAGGTGGAATCAGTCCACAAAAATATGTTGATTTCGGCAGCGCCACGATGAACATGTTGGATTTTATGAAAATTTCCGTTGAATACGGTTACAACGTTGTGATCAGTGGTGGTACCGGATCTGGTAAAACATCTTTATTAAATATGATTTCACAATTTATTCCTGCACACGAACGTGTGATCACTGTCGAAGATGCGGCGGAATTGCAAATGATGCAAGAACACGTTGTGCGTCTTGAAACCCGTCCGCCTTCGATGGAAGGAACAAACGCTGTAACGATTCGTGATCTAATTAAAAATGCTTTGCGTATGCGACCAGATCGAATTGTTGTCGGTGAAACGCGCGATGGCGCTGCACTTGATATGTTGCAAGCGATGAATACGGGTCATGATGGTTCGATGACAACGACTCATGCGAATTCTCCGCGTGAATGTGTCGCGCGTTTAGAAACACTGGTTATGATGTCCGGATTGGATTTGCCGTTACGAGCAATTCGCGAACAAATTGCAGGCGCTGTTGATCTCATTGTACAGATTGTTCGATTATCTGATGGCAGTCGTAAAATTATCAGCATCACCGAAGTTGTCGGTATGCAGGGTGATGTGATCAGCTTAGCAGAAATTTTTAAATACAAAGAAACCGGTTATGATAAAAACAGAAAAATTTTAGGGCAATTTCAATCCACAGGAACAGTTCCGTCATTTGTTCAAGAAATCAAAGACAAAGGCGGACACATTCCGATGGAGATTTTTTCGAATGATCCACCAAAAGCGGCAGCGCCTGTGCCAACAGCGATCGCGCCAGCACCCGTGAAAAAAGTAGGATAATTTTTTATGAAGAAGGGATTATAACATGCAAATTTTCAGACACGAATGGCTTGTTTTTCCATTGTTTGGGATATCCATATTTATAGCTGTTTACATGTGGGCAGATACAATTTTTACAAAAGTCTACGCAAAAAGCATCAGTAAAAAATCACAAGTCATGATGCATATGAAATTATTAGGCATGGACGTTGATGAAAAAAAGGTAACTAGGTTGCTGCTGTTTTCAAGTTTTGGTCTGGGTCTTTTTACTTTTTTTATTGCTTGGCCAAATATTGGGTTCGGTGCATTTTTTGGTATCTCTGTAACAATTGCAGGTTTTCAAGTTGTACCATTGATATATAAATCACTGTATGAAAAACGCTGCGGACAATTCACTGATCAAATGGTGGATGCTTTAACAATTATGGCGAACGGAATTAAATCAGGATCGAACCCACAGCAATCAATGTCACGCGTGGTTGAAATTATGGGTAACCCTGTTCGTGCAGAATTCGCACAAGTCATGACGCAAGTTCAATTCGGTCAAAGTTTCGAAGAAGCCCTCACAGATTTGGGTGAACGAATCCCGCGCCCCGATGTTCAAATGTTTGTGACCGCAATTAATATTTTAAAAGAAACCGGCGGAAATTTGGCCGAAACGTTTTCAACCATCGTTAGTACAATTCGAGAACGTCAAAAATTAGAAAAAAAGATTTCTGCAATGACTGCCCAAGGAATCATGCAGGGAATTATCGTCACGTGTATTCCATTTGTTTTACTGGCTGTATTTATGTTTATTGATCCCGATTATATGAAGCCAATGTTTAACACGACGATGGGGATTATTTTATTAATGGCCATGTTGGGTATGCAAGCCATAGGTGGTTTCGTTATTAAAAAAGTTGTTACGATTAAAGTTTAAATTTAAATAATTAATAAATAAAAAGGACTGATATGAAAAAAATGAAAATTATATTAACCGCGACAACAACAGCGCTTTTATTTTTGGGCTGTTCATCACTAACAAATAAAATGAGTATTGATCAGTATACATCATTCAAAGGCATTACCAGATCGATTGCGCAAGAATCACCTGCTGCAATTCCAGTGGCCGATCCGTATATGATTCCACTTAAAGATGGTCAGTTTTTTGATTGTCGTGCAATTAAATCTCGTGAGTATGTGTTGAACGGACAAAAATATACAAAATTTGTTTTGAATGATGATAAAGCATTGCGCTGCCCGAATGTCAGTTCGTTTAAAACAGACATGATTTGGAAAGTGAAAAAAACGTCTTGGGCTGTTGAAGACGAACAAAAATATTCTGAATTTATTAAAAAACTTGGCTATTCAAAATGTCAAAATTTAGACGCGTGTTTATCTTCAGAAGCTTCAAATATGTTGATCAGCGAAGAAGACATGCAAAATATGTATTATTCAGATTGTGCAGATTTGCCGTATTATTTGCGCGCGTATTTTGCGTATAAAAATAATTTACCATTTTCTTTCGTCAGCCAATTTGTACCCGTTCCGCTCACTGAATTACAAATCGCAACTGATGAAAAATACAAGCAAACATTATTAGATACCAAGGGTGCTGATGGACCAGCGGCAGTTGCAAAATATGAAGCCAATATCAACGACAACAGATACAGCCGTAACGGAAACATTCCGACATCACGTGTGAATGTGCCAAGCTCGACGGGTGTTACGCGCAGTTTTTCGCGAATAGGTTTAATTATTAATGATGCGATTTCATCGGGGACATTTCGTACGCTATCGGGCGATAAAGAAACTGGCGCGCTCAGCGATTTTTATTCACCAAAAATAAATGGTGACTACGTTAAATCCGGAACGCCTGTATATGGAACAAAAGGCCATGCCGCAATTGTTTATGATGTAAAACCAAATGGTGAATTATTAATTATGGATGGGCATCCAGGTAATTCAATATCCTACAAAGGCTGGATCACGGATGAGTTCGTCATGGATCGTGCTTCGCACGGCGGAATGTTTAAAAATTTTCGTCCGTTAAGAATTGAATCACCGAAATTTGATAAAAAAGATCCATCAGTGATCATCAGCGGTCAAACACGTTTTGCAACAGACGAAGAATTACCTGGATACTCGCTTGAACAGTACGATTCTAATAATTTCACCCAAGACGGAAAAAATATTTCATTACAAGAATGGACGCAATTGCGTTTATCCGGTGGTAAATATCGTATCGAGCCTATGTACGAAATTAAAACTGCAACAGATATTTTGTGTGATTCTGCAAAGGGACGCGCGCAAGACGTACAAGATGCCTTCGATAACGGTGTTGCAACATCTGAACATATTAATGTTTTACCAGATAATATTTTTGCGGCCGTCGATGCATGGGAAACATATTCAACGCCCAGTCGTGATTTACGCTTAAGAAACGATGCTGTAGGTATCGTTTCTTTAGCAAAAACGATGTTGGAACGTTTTAACAACAAAGACCCAATGATTTCATACAACGGACAAAATTTAAAAGCAGATCTTGTTAAAGCATTTACAACAGCAGCAAATAAATGCGCAATTATATATAAAAATTCAAATGCACAGCCCGTAACAATCAGTCTGTTGCGCTTTTTAAAACGCTTACCATTTATTTCCTTCGATCCATTTATGTGTCCCGAGGTTCGCTGGGGTTCAACATCGCCAACAGAGCTTGCAACATGCAAAGATGGCGCTGATAAAAAAGATTGGCAACGTTACACACAGTTCTTAAGAAATAATTTAGTCAAAGATACGACGGCAAATCACGGTTTTACTTTGGATCAATTAAAAACAATGGATGCCAACAAACAAATTGATAATAACCCGCTTAAAATTAATTACGACATTGGTTTACTCATCCAAGGTCTGTAAGACCTAAGTCTGAAAGACCTAGCTTACGGCCTAGGTCTTTCATTCATTAGTGGAATCCTCGTATAAAAAGTTGCTACACTGAATACAGTTCAAAGTATTTCAGTCATCTTTCAAACGAGCGAGGTTTTTCATATGTTGAATCGTCTTTTTTTACCCACAACAATTTTTGCAACAATTATACTGTCGGCTATTAAAATTTTTGCATT
>CANBND010000052.1 GCA_947370945.1 Pseudobdellovibrionaceae bacterium
GCAGTGGCAAATCCACGCTACTCAGTCTGCTGAGTGGTTTAGACTCTGCAGACTCGGGCGAAATTTTTATTCAGGACCAAAATATTTTAAAATTAGATTCAAAAAAAATGATTTCGTTTCGCGCGCAAAATATCGGAATTATTTTTCAGCAATTTCATCTGGTCAGTCATTTAACTGCGTTTGAAAATGTCGCTTTGCCTTTAGATATTTTAAACCGCAAATACACCGCAGATGAAATTTTAAATAATTTGGATCAAGTGGGTTTAAAAAACAGATCAAATCACAAACCCAGCGAGCTCAGCGGCGGTGAATCGCAACGTCTGGCCATCGCGCGAGCGTTAATTACAAATCCTTCATTACTTCTGGCGGATGAACCGTCGGGCAATCTGGATACTGAAACTGGCAAAAAGGTCATGGATTTATTTTTTACACAAGTTCGAAAACAAAAAACAACAACTCTGTTGGTCACGCACGATATGAACTTGGCGGATCAGTGCGACCGAAAATTAATTTTAAAGCAGGGTCAGTTTTTAAATGTTTAAAAACTTTTTCAAATTGTGTATTTTTTCAGTCAAAGAAATTCGCGCGCAGTTGAAAATTCAAGGTTTTTTGATTTTCAATTTGTCATTTGGAATTTTTGGATTTTTGCTGTTACAAATTTTTCAGCAAAGTCTTGTGATGCAAACTAAATCAAAGGCTCAAGAAACTATGGCTGGAGATTTATCAATTTCAGCCAGACGCATTTTCTCAGACAAAGAAATCAGTACATTTGAAGCTGAATTTAAATATGTTCAGCGATCAGAAACTAAATCTTTTTTTGCGATGATAGCCAACGGCCAGAAAAGTCGACTGGTTCAAGTGATTGCAATTGATGAAGCGTATCCGCTGTATGGCAGCTATGAATTTCAAAATAAAAGTTCATTTTCAAATCAGAAAAAAATATGGATCGATAAAAATTTAAAAATTCCCTTAAACTTAACAAAACAGACTCAAATAAAACTGGGTCAAACTGAGTTTGAAATTGCCGATACCATTATACAAGATCCAACAAGATCCTTTAAGCCTGGCGGATTTGCTCCAGTTGTTTACATACCACTTAAATATTTGGCCGATACACAGCTGATGCAAATCGGAAGCACTGTCAGTCATCAGTTCTTATATAAAATGCGATCGCCTGCAGAATCACAGACGGCGCAAAAAAAATTAAGCTCACAAATCAAAGATACCACTATTAAATTTGAAACTGCGGCCCAAGATTCTGAAGGTGGCAATCAAGTTCTTAAATATTTTACAGATTACTTGGGGTTAGTTTCATTGGTGGCATTGGGCCTGTGTTTTTTGTGCGGCGGATATTTGCTTCGCTGGGTATTTATTGATCAGAAAAAAAATATAGCTATTTATAAAACACTGGGTCTGCAAAATTCTGAAGTTATCCAAATCCAAATCATAAAAAACACACTCATTTCGATGCTCTCGTTTTTGCTTTCTACAGCGCTAACTGTTGTGTGTTTGCCGTTTGTTCAAACACAGATTTTAAAATTTAATTTGCCCATTCAGTTGGGATTTAACTTTCAAAGCTTTTGGATCACATTGCTGATCAGTATTTGCGTGCCGCAATTAATTTCAATGCCTTTGATGATTGAAATGGTTCAACTATCACCCAAAGACCTATTTCAAGCGCAAATCGCAGAAACAAAAAAAAATAAATTATTTTGGGTGTGGCTGTTTTTTTCAGTATTTTTGTTTTGGTTAGTGACGGTTTTTCAAAGTCAATCGTTGCAAACAGGTTCCGTATTTACATTGGGTCTGATCGGATTATTTTTTATTTTTAAATTTTTATTATCACTCGTTTTTAAAATTCTAGATTTTTTCATACTTAAATTTTCTTGGTTGAACAGATACGCGATGCTGGGTTTGATTCGAAAAAAACAATCCACAGATCTGGTCTTTATAACCATGAGCCTTGCGATTTTGGTGCTGTGTTTACTGCCGCACATTAAATCTTCGATCCTTGAAGAAATAAAACCCAGTACATCTTCAAAAATTCCTAAATTATTTTTGTTTGATATCCAGCCCGAACAAGTTCAATCGCTCACAGAAATTACAAAATCCAAAATTAATCAAACACTTGAATTCACTCCGATGGTCAGATCACGCATTTTAAAATTAAATGATGAAAATTATGAACGTTTTGATTCGTCAGGACAATTTCAAACCCGTGAACAAGAAGAAGACGCCAGATTCCGAAACCGCGGAGTTAATTTAACCTATAAATTAAAATTACAAGATTCAGAAAGAGTCACCGAAGGCAGATGGAATGAATCTGTGTTTGTGCCAAATGATGATCCAGCGCATTTGCCCGAAGTTTCTTTAGAAGAAAAATATGCAGGGCGCATTAAAGCCAAAATCAACGATATCATGACGTTCGACGTGCAAGGCTTGCAAATCAAAGCCAAAGTCACTTCATTCAGACAAGTTCGATGGACCAGTTTTCAGCCGAATTTCTTCATTGTATTTCAGTCGGGAATTCTTGAAGATGCTCCGCAGATTTTTTTATCATCTGTTTCAAATATAAAAACCGAAGACATCGATTCGTATCAATCTGCTATCGTTGAAAAATTGTCAAACGTTTCAATTATTAATTTACAGCAGACGGTCGAAAGTTCTTTGGTGTTTATTGATCAGATGGCTTTCGCTTTACAAGCGATGGCATATTTATCAATGGTCGTTGGATTATTTGTATTTATTATTTTACTCAGCACGCAAATTCGTGACCGGTTGACTGAAATGAATTTGATTCAGATTCTGGGTTTGTCGAATGATGACGTTATTAAAATTGTACGTCGGCAGTTTTCTGTACTGATCATATTGGCGTTGGCTTCAGGTATTTTATTAAGTTTGGTGGCATCAACATTGTTAATGAAATTTATTTTTAAAATTGGCGTGACGTTTGATCTTGCTGCAATGATCAGATTATGCGTGATTATTATTCCGATCAGTTTTCTGGGGATTTATTGGGGGCTTCGGCCATTGAAAAAACTAACTCCGAATGATTTGATTCGGAATGGGTAGGTTGTTAAAGTTAACTCGCATTCCGTTCAATCCAAGAATTTAATTCAACAGATTCAGAATTTTTAACATTCACAAATTCAAAATAATAATTGCTCTGATCGTGCGTTTTGTATTTCGCTTTTAAGGTAACGCCTTTTTTGAAACTGAATTCGACAAAACGATTTTGGATGTCTTTGGGCGGGTTTGATATTTTTCGAACTTGAATTGTCGCAGCGTTCACTTCAACAAGTTCAGCCCAGACACCGAAATCTTTAAAGCCGATTTCGACACGAGCCAATTTTTTTTGAACTAATGCGGGACTCGTCTTTGTGGCCGTTAATGGAATGTCTTTCTTTTTCTCTGGCAATTTTAATTTAAAAACAATTTGATCTGCGATGAAAACAAAAATTCCAGCATTGATCACAAAAAATGCGCCCCACAACCAATTCTGCCTGATATTTTCACCCAAGTGCACCAGCTGAATTAAAATATGTGCGCCTAATAAGCCCAAAACAAACGACCATGCTTTTTGTGATCCACGCAGCATAATGATGCCGATCGCAAAACTACAGACCGCCAAAACGTAATGCAATGGCGTCCCGCTAGTTAATACTTTCCAGAAACTGAGCTGTTGATACAATAAATTATTTTTCGATTTTTGTAGTAAAATGAACATCAGTGCATTTGCAAATGGAGCAATGACTAAGGCTGCGCCAAAAAACTGAATAACTCCTTTGCGCTCAAGGAATTTAACAGCTGACATTTCTGTTACACAACTTTGTTTTTTGCAGCGTCTGATTCGACTGAATTTGGATCATCGCTATAGCGCATTTGAATCAGTTCACTTTGCTCAGAAATGGCCTCTGCAGATGTTTCAAATTTGACAGACGGGGGTTCTACTTTTATTTCAGTCACGACCTGTATTTTATTTTTTCTCGAATCAATAGCCTGAGTTGTGGCGATAACTAAGCAAATGGCCAAGGGGTCAAAGACCAAAACGAAAATCAGAATTAAATATTTAACAACACTGTCGATATCCGTATTTAAGGCCTTTGAAATGTAAATTAATGGACCGACTTTCTTTTTAATTTCTAAAACTTTCAAATTCATTTCAGATATAATTTTTTCGCTGGCATCAAATTTTTGATTCAGCTCTAAAATCATAGGCTCAGCTTCTTTTCTGGCGCGCAATTTTTTTGAAATACGTGTGACCGGAATTTCTTCGATTGATCTGTTAAGTCTTACGATTTCATTTGTGACGGCATTTTGTTTATTTTTTTCATACTGCAATTTTAAACTTTCAGTTTCAATCGCATTTGAAGCTGATTGGTAAGCATCAGATAGAAATCCAAAAATACCCATTGAGGTAATTAAACTTAAAATGATAATCGCAAAAACAAGATAGCTTCTGAAAATTTTATTTAAATGATTCCAGCGCTGATGTAGAAATGCTGCTAAAACAAATTTTGAAAATTCAAGTGATCCGGCCATTGCAAAAACAGCCAGCATTGCTCCTGAAAATAGCGCTCCAAGGCCCACAACAGAAAATGCTGCGGCTAATGTAGCGACTGAGATTGTAGAAATAATAAGTCCGATAATAATCCAAAGTGATATCATGTGAATAGTATCGGTTAGTTTCTCAATTTAATACATTGAACTTTAGTTCAGTTTTGGTGTAATTTAAAAAATATGCACGACCTTGATCAAGCCTGTGAAAAATTATTAAATAATGACGTGATCGCTTTTCCGACCGAGACCGTCTATGGTCTGGGTGCGCGCATTGATTCTGCGGATGCTATCAAAAAAATATTTTCAACAAAACAGCGCCCCTTTTTTGATCCGTTGATTGTTCACACGTATTCAGTCGAACAAGCGAAATCATGTTTTCATTCGTGGAATTTAATTGCCGATGTTTTGTCAAAAAAGTTCTGGCCCGGTCCATTGACGTTGGTGATGAAAAAATCTGAAAAAATTTCTGATCTAATTACTTCGGGTTTAGAAAATGTCGGTGTCCGAATTCCAAACCATGAATTGGCCCTGCAGCTTTTAAAAAAAATAAATATTCCATTGGCTGCACCCAGTGCTAATAAATTTGGTAAAACCAGCCCGACAAAATCGGCGCATGTGTACAAAGAATTTGGTGATTCAGTTTTTATTTTAAAAAATAAAGATGATAAGGGTTGTGAAATCGGCATTGAATCAACAGTTTTGTTGATTCGTGAAAATTCAGAAATTTCAATTTTACGTAAAGGCGCAATATTGAAATCACATATTCTTGAAGTTTTAAACGAAAATAAAATTTTGTATACTTGGATTGAGGCCGCCAATAAGAAAGAATCTCCGGGCCACATGAAACATCATTATATGCCAGATATTCCGTTTGTGATTTGTAAAAATCCGGCCATGAAACTGTCTGAATTAGGACACATATTAAATTCCAAATTAAACGAATTGCCAGATTTTGTCGAAGGCGTACGCATCATCAAGCCCGCAGGCAAAATAGAAAAAATTGAATTCTTAAAATTGTCGACAGATCCAGCGCAGGCCGCTCGGGAAATGTATTCTCAGTTGCGCTCAGCTAGCGAAAGAAAGCCTCAGGCTTTGTGTTATATTCAAATGCCAAATTCGCAATCCGAACTGTGGGAAAGTATCTATGACAGGCTTTACAAAGCAGCCAGTCTTGTTATAGATTAAATTTTTCACCACTAATTAAGGATCAGAATATGATTTCAAATTTAATTTCAATATACAAAAATATTCGCGCAGTCCTCAGATTTTTTATGTTCATTGGTGTGATTCTTAGTTTTTTTGTGATCTCAACAGTCCTATCAATTACAACTTTGAATCCGATCAAACGTCGCAGGCGTCAGATCGCAACAACCACATGGGTCTCGCGCCGAATTTTAACAGCATTCAATGTAACTTTGATTTGTAAAAATCCGATTTCAGCAGACGAAAATTCTTTGGTAGTTGGTAATCACGTAGGATTCATCGATATTATTTGTTTACAGTCGATTCAGCCGGCTGTATTTGTGACTTCACTTGAAATGAAGCACACTCCGGTGTTGGGTCAAATTTGTGATCTGGGCGGATGCGCCTATGTCGATCGTAAAAACAGAATGAAAATTCAAGACGAACTTAAGGGTATGGTTGATGTTCTCAAGGAAGGCTTCCGCGTCGTTTTGTACGCTGAATCCGTCGCATCGAATGGCGAACAGGTTTTACCGTTTAAGAAAACTTTGATTATGTCAGCAGGACATGCCGAGCGCCCGATTCGTCCTTTTGTTTTTAATTACCGTGCTGTTAATGATGGAAAAGTTGAATTTAAACATCGCGATGCCGTTTGTTGGTACGGAGATCAATCATTTGGTCCGGCGATTTGGCGATCATTGCAATTGGATTCTGTAACTTGTGAAATCGAATTTTTGCCGCTTGTGAACATTAAGGCCGATGATGATCGTACAACTGTGACGACGATGGTTCACAAAATGATTGCAGATAAATATGTGCCATTTGTTTCTGACGGTTCAGAATTAAATCAAAACAGCCTTGTGCATTCCACGTAAGCTGTTTCCAACATAAATTTCATATTTTTTAATATCGCTGGCCGCAATATCTTTTTCTGTGATCGGAATCTGTGATCCCGCCATTTCAAATGATCCTTGTGACAATAAATATCTGCGAAATACTCCGTTGATACAGCCTGAATCCAACGTTGGAGTAAAAAATATTCTGTCTTTCAGTAAAAATAAATTAAAACGAGAAGTTTCAGTGACTCCATTGTCTTGATTTACGCCAATAACATCAAAACAGTGAGCATTTTTCAATAGTTGATTCCAGTAATCACGTTTTGAAATTTTATAATTTTGTAAACCTCGACCAGATAATTGAAATAAATTTTTTGAAATTTCCAACGTCAAGGGTACGGGCAATAAATCAATATCCGAAAATTCACAGACTGAATTTTGCAGATGGACAGAATCAAAAGTAATTTTTGCCTTCATTTCTTTTTTCAAGTGTAAATTTTTATCTTCGATTTGTTGGTACAAGGCACGCACTGAAAATTCATTCACCACGGCACCAAGCTCTTTAAAAGCCTCTAATGTTCGTTGGATATGAAATTTTTTAAGGTAAATTCCATCGCCAGATATTTTAAATGTATCAATAATTTGTATGATCTGAATGTCAGTAATTTTATTTGTCATTTAGTTACAACCTAATATTTTTTTACAAATTGACAGAAAGTCTGCCGGCTTTGGTTAAAAATTCTTGCCACTCAGATTCAGGATCAGAATCGAAAACAATTCCGCAACCTGCAAAATATTCAATTTTGGTATTTTGTTTTTTAAAGCTGCGAATAGCAATGTTTAATTTAAAATCTGCATTTTGCCACCAGCCGATGCTTCCCGTATAAAAACCACGTGGCTCTGTTTCGAGCTCAGAAATGGCTTTCAGGCTTTCAGTTTTCGGACAACCTGAAATTGATCCGCCGGGAAAAGTTTGTTTAAGAATTTCTGGCAAAGTCATTTGCGTTTCGCCGCGAATTTCTGAATACGTATGCTGTGTATATCCCAGATCTAAAATTTCACGATGTTTTGTAACTTGGACAGGTTCGGCGCAGACTGAATTTAAATCATTTCGCAATAGATCAACAATCATTGAAAGTTCTGCAATTTCTTTGGGGCTTTTAATTAATTCGTTCACATCAGTATTTAATGTTCCCTTGATCGGCTCTGTCTTAATTTGTGGTCCAATTTTTTCTAAAAATAATTCCGGCGAATAACATAAAATTTCAAAATTTTTCTGCTCAGTTTGCAGGGGCAAAAATGCCGAATATCGTGATTTAAAAAGGCTAAAATATTTTTTAAATAAAGAAAAACTATCTTCTTCTGTCTGTGCTGAAAATTTCGATGTGAAGTTCACTTGATAATATCTGCCAACACTGATGTCTTTTTTAATTTGAATCACTTTTTGAATGAAATCGTTTTTTGAAATTTGCGGTTTAAATTCAATTTCTACTTTTTCTGTCGTATTCAAATAATCTGAATTAACAATTTCAAAAGTATTTAATATAAATACAGATGCAAATGTTGCTTCGAAATCAACTTGTACGATTTTCATCACAGCATAATATTTTTTTTCAATAGCAGCTAAAAATTCAAAAATATTTTCATTGGCAGATAGGAATGTAGAGTCGTCAGAATAAATGTATTGATCGTTTTTATAAAAACAAATGACGGGTTTCATTCGGCAATCCATTGACAAACAGCATCCAAATAAAGATCTGGTTTTTCAGTCATGAACGATTCAGGATGAAATTGAAAACCCATCCATTTTTTTGAAACGTGTTTGACCCACATAGATTTTTGGTCGGATGTTGCTATAACAAAAAAATTGTCTGCAGGTAAAATACAATACATCGAATGATATCGGGCGACGTTCAGGCCATTTATTTCTGATGATGTAGATTCTAGCGCAGATGTTTTTCCGTGAAGTGGCGCGGAGTATGTTTCAACGCTGCCACCTGCGACAATGCTCATCATCTGCATCCCTAAGCATATCCCTAGGACATGTTGAGAATCAGAAATTTGTGATAAAAATTTTAGACAGTGTGGATAATCCTGTGCAGATCTGGGCCCCGGAGAAAAAACGATCAGATTATATTTTTTTTCGTTGAAATTAATTTCAAATATTTTTGAATGATGAATAATTTCGACGTCAAAGCGCGCAGACAACCACATCCGCACATTGTGTGTGAACGAATCGTCGTGATCGATCAAAAGAGCAGTTGGCTTAAGGGTTCGCATCGATTTACGACTCTAGCCTATTCTCTAGTTTTTAAAAACCCTCAAAAAAAATCTTGAAATTCATAAATTTACATATTAATTATATATGTAACAAATATGTAAATACAATAACTGTATATGCATACTAAAGCAATACATTCGAGGGGGAATGAATGGCAAGTTATCCAAAAATCACAATCAAAGTTAATAAAAAAACAAGTTATTTCAGTAATTTGAACGTATTTATCTGGTTTGTTCAGTTAATTTTAACGATCAGCTTTGCGCTGACATAGGATGATTTATGACATTCAAAAGTAAAAAACCAAATTCAATTTTATTAAATCAACGAAACGAAGCCTTTAAAATCAGATCCGATGACTATTCGACTTCAAACCAAGGTATAAATCTTGGCAGTATCGTCGACCGCGTCAGCGAAATCCAAGATTTATTTTGGCTGAAAAATTTAAATCAAACAGCGGGTGAATTGAAACGATTTAAGAAAGGGTGGTTTTCTAAGTAGTTTATTTAAAATTTATAGTATATACTAGTATATATGAAATTTTTAATCAAACTTTGTAAAACCTTAAATGAAAATAAAATCGAATATGCCATTGCCGGTGGTTGGGCTGTGGCATTGCACAAAATACCGAGAGCCACTTTTGATGTGGATCTGGTTTTAAAAATAAGTTCCGAAAATTTTATAAATATTGAAAAAATACTGAATCAATTGGGTTTGGTTTCACAAATTCCGGTCAATGCAGATCAGATGTTTAAATTTCGTTTAGAATATATCCAAAATAAAAATCTCATTGCTTGGAATTTCGTAAATCCATTGATGCCATCCGAGGTGGTGGATCTGATTTTAACTGAAAACAAAAGTGATCTTGAAATTGAAATAAAAAAAATTGGTGACTGTAAAATTCCGGTGTTATCTGTGAAATCATTAATACAGCTTAAGAAAAAATCAAACCGTCCCCAAGATCAAGAGGATATCAAATGGTTACAAAAACTGATTTCTTAATGCCAGATTTTTTAAAAAAAGAAAATAGACCTGTACAATATTTCACAGAAGAATATATTTCTCAGTGCAGAAAAATGAGTCTTGAAGAAATCGTCGAGAAAATCAGTGAGCAACAGGATTTTTTTTGGCAAATGCATTTGGCTAAAAATTTTAATGAATCTGTTTTGATCAGTTTAAAAGTGCCAAAGAATTTACTGAAGCAATTTCGAAAGAAATGTGAGGTAACTGATGTTAAATATCAGTCTCAGATTAAAAATTTGATGATTGATTGGTTGCTGAAATGATCAATAATTTTTGGATACTTATAATTAATCTACGTAGCATTTAATCCTCAATAGATTAATTATTCAAAAGTTCAAAGAAATAGAGTTTAAAGTCCCCTCTAAGCATTCCCCGAAAGCTCAACACCTTCGTTATTTATTCCAAGCCCTTTTTTCTTCATCTTTTCAACCAATGTTGTGCGATTCAATCGCAATAAAATAGACGCTTGGTTTTTATTCCAGCCCGTTTTCTCTAAAGCTTTTAAGATTAAAGCGTTTTCGAATTGATCGACGGCCGTATTAAAATCTAAACCCTGATCTGGAATATCAATAATTCCTGTTTCTGCGAAACAGGCGGCTGCGGATTTATATTTCGCTGGTAAATCTGCAGGAATGACTTCGCCTTGGCCTTTTAAGATTGTCAGACGTTCGACCAAATTTTCTAGTTCGCGAATATTGCCGGGCCAAGAATAATTCATGAGGGATGTTAATGATTCTTGTGAAAAACCTGTTATTTTTTTGGCTCTGTTTTTATTAAATTTTTCTAAGAAAAAATTCAGCAATAACGGAACATCTGTTTTGCGTTCGCGCAGTGCCGGGATTTGAATTGGAATCACATTCAATCGGTAATAAAGATCTTCGCGAAATTTTCCTTCAGCGACAGCACGGTCTAAATCCACATTCGTCGCCGTGATAACTCGAACATTCACTGAAACAGTTTTTGTTGAGCCGACAGGTTCAAAACTTTTCTCTTGAAGAGCACGCAAAATTTTAACTTGTAAACTAGGGTCAAGGTCTCCGATTTCATCCAAAAACAAAGTTCCTTCATCGGCTAATTCAAATCGTCCAGCGCGGTTTGCGACGGCGCCGGTAAATGCACCTTTGACGTGACCAAATAATTCGGATTCTAATAATTCACTGGGGATGGCTCCGCAGTTAATCGCAATAAATGGGCCTTTGGCGCGCGGTGAATTATAATGAATCGCTTTTGCAATTAATTCTTTACCTGTGCCGGATTCGCCAGTGACTAAGATCGTTGCGTCTGAATCAGCAACACGTTCGACCAATGACAAACAGTTTTTTAAACCTTCGCTTTCGCCAATGATATTTGCGAAACCATATTTTGAAGTTAATTCCTGGCGCAATTGCAGATTTTCTTTTTGTAAATTTTTGTGGTCTAAGGCTTTTTCTGAAACGCTCATTAATTCTTCGATACTAAAAGGCTTCGTTAAAAAATGATAAGCACCTTTTTGCGTCGCCAGTACGGCGGATTCAATTGTTGCAAAACCTGTCAACACGATCACCTGAATGGCTGGATAAATCGATTTCAAATACGTCATGAATTCCAGCCCGTCTCCGTCTGGTAAATTCACATCAACGATCGCAAGATCAAAAATTTTATCAGAGCCGCTATTCACAGAGCAATATGATTTGGCTTCTTCGATGCTTTGTGAAGTCACTACGCTGTAACCTTTGCGGTCCAATGTGCGAAACAAAGCTGTTCTCATTGTGGATTCATCGTCTAAAATTAAAACGCGAGTCGATTTCATGAACCTTCCTTCCATGGTGGGTTCTTAGATTAATATATTTATAGTAATTCAATTTTTGACGATAGTGTCAAAAAATCTTCACTTAATTTTAAAATTCAGGACTTTAGTTTTTGCTCGGAAAGATCACATCAACTGCGACCCAAGTCCGGTCGAGTTCGGTTAATTCGACGTGAAAGCCTTGATCCATAAGGCTTTTGTGAATCGCCAGAAACTGGACGTTCTTCAGTTTATAATCATTTTCGAGTGGGCCAAAATTGCCTACGAAGCGTAGTGTTCGCTTTGTAGAATTTGGTAGAAGTTTAATCTCAACTAGACCAGTGAAATTTTGTTTAGTCGTTTTGATGTGCCTTGTACGCTCGATAAAAAATTGAAAAATAAAATAAATCGAATTTTTAAAAATTGATTTTGTTAATTCGGCGCGACCTGCATTTTGATCAACTGTTTGAACAATTTTTATATTTTCAGCTTTGAATAAAAGTTCATTTTCCGAAACACTTTCCTGAATAACGTCTGAAATAAATTCGTCGGTTTGATCTTGTGCCTGCGGACGTCTGGAAAAAATCAAAAGGTCTTCGATAATTTTTTTCATTTTCATTGATGTCTGAATCATGGCCGCCAAATCAGGTTGTAAATCTGATTCTTTATTGATTTCCATTTGTAAAATTTGTAAATATGAAATAATTCCGCCCAAGGGATTATTTAATTCATGGGCGATCGAACTTGAGATCAGGCCCAGATCTTTCATTTTGGCATTTTGCGTGATCTTTTGTTCAAGTTCAATTTCTTGGGTGCGATCTGTGTACGTATTTACCCAAATATTTTTGCGGTCATTATTATTTGAAAAAGAATTCGATGTGACTTGAAATGTTTGGCCATTTTGTTCAATTTGAAATGGCTTGCCCAGTTTGCAACCCTTGCAGGGACCGTCCAGATCAAATAAGATTTCGTAGCATTTGTTTTTTTTATATTTTTGAAATGATAAATTTGAATTCACCACGTTATATTCATTATCAATCAATGCCAGCGGATGTGGAAAAGTTTTAAAAGCCTCGGTTAAAATTTTCTCAGCAAAAAACAGATCAGATAAATTTTGATTCCGCATCAAATTTAAAATCAAGGCATCGCGAATTTTTTGAAATAATTCAAGGTCTGCTTTTTTAAAATTTTTCTGGTCACCTTTGATAAAATAAATTAGATAAGCATTTAAATCATAATGTTGATATGATAATCCCAACTGTTTTTTAAAATCAGTTTCAAAAGCAGTCTGAATATTTTGTGGAATAATTTTAATCCACGTTGCATTCGATGTTGAAGGCAGCAATTCGTTCAGAACGGCCTCGACACGGGTAATGTCTGATTCCTGATGAAGCGCATATAAAATTTTACGGAGTGCTTCGTTACGGTTGTTGGCATCTAAGATTTTTTGCCGGCTTTCGATCAAATTTTTCTGCTGGTCAGATAATTTTTGTTCAAGTTCGTTTTTTAATATTTCATATTGCGAATTTAAATCAGCGGATAAATTTAAATAAATTTCGTCCTGCTGCGATTTTTCAAATTCTTCTTTAGCCAGCATAAAAGCGATCTGGTCGAGGTCGTCAATATCTACATAAGTATCCGGCGTACGAAGGGACAGCAATTTGTACGGAACAGATTGTTGTTTTTCAAAAACATAGATAATCTTTTTTGCTTTTAAGTATTGAGTTTTAAATTCAGGTTCAAAAAAAAGATCTTCAGTTTCAAATTTTCTAAGATCAATAGCTAAGATTTCAACTTCGTTTGTCAGTGAATTTAAAATTTGAATATCGGTGTCTGCAAACTTTGCAGCCAAAGAATTATTATCAGTTAATAGCGCAAAGCGTATTACAGTTTGCATGTTGGAATAATGGCATTGTGTTCACGAACATGAAAGTCTGGCTTTTCAGAAGGGTTTGTTGAAACGGCACCACGGTCTTCGCCGAATTCGAAATAACAGGCAATAGCCCCTAATTTTTTGGCGTCATGAATTTCTGATGACAAAGAATTTCCGATACACAAAAGTTCGTGGGGTTTGATGCCTTCAAGATCTAAGATCGTTTGAAACGATGTTATTTTTCGTTCTTTTTCCAGTGAATTTACGACAAAAACTTTTTTGAAATGTTCAAAAATTCCTAGGGCGCGGACTTTTTCGTTCTGAGCTGCCTGAAAACCTGCGGTTACGATGTATAAGCTGTATTTATTTTTTAAAGCATGAATATTTTCAAGAGCACCAGCCAGCAAGGGCAAATGTGCTGGAAGTGTGGGTTCGTAAAATGCTTTATTCGCTAAATTTAAAGCTTCGATCGTTTTTTCCGTACCATATTCGTTCGCTAATTTAGAAAAAACATCTTTATGTGAAATCGATCTGATTAATTGTGTGCGTTTTTTTTCACACTCGTCTAAAGTCAGCGTAAGGCCAGCATCAATTAAAATCTGAAACGCATTTTTTGCAGCGTTAGGGACCAAAATCCCCGTGGTGTCCATCAAAGTGTCGTCTAAATCAAACGCTATTGCACGAATCGGCATATATACAAGACTGTATTGAAAGTTAAAATAAAAGCAAGTACGCTTTTAGGTAAACAACGTTTACAGGATGTGAAACTCAACTATGGAAAAAATCACTGCAATAATCCTTGCTGGCGGGCAAGGAACACGAATGAAAAGTCCGCTACCCAAAGTTCTGCACCCTGTCGCAGGTGTGCCGATGATTACAAAAATTATTTCAAATTGTAAAAAAGCCGAATTTGACGAAATACGTTTAGTTGTCGGCCACGGGCAAAATCTGGTTAAAAATGTTGTTGATCCGATGGGCGTACAAACGTTTGTGCAAATCGAACAATTAGGCACGGGCGATGCTGTGAAATCGGCACAAGTTGATTCGATCGAAGGTTGTGTTGTGATTTTAAATGGTGATCACCCATTGATTACCGTCGAAGATTTAAAACATTTTATTTCTGATTTTCGTGAGCAAAAACTGGATCTAGCCGTTGTATCCGTTGAATTAGATAACCCAAATGAATTCGGACGTATTATTCGTCAAAATAATGTTTTAAAAGCTATTGTCGAAGCCAAAGACGCAGGGCCTGACGCTTTGAAAATCAAAGAAGTGAATACGGGAATTTATATCGTCAAGGCGGATTTATTAAAAAAATATTTACCGCAGATTAAAAATAATAATTCAAAAAAAGAATTTTATTTAACAGATTTAATTTCATTAGCCATAGAAAATAAAAAAAATGTACAAGCCTTGTGTTCGAAAAATAAAAATGTCGCACACGGTGTGAATAATCAAATTGAATTGGCTGCGGCGACACGAATCGTTTTTCAAATGAAAAATGCACAGCTGTTACATTCAGGTGTTATTATTATTGATCCAACTAGCACATATATCGAAGACACTGTTATTGTTGGCGCTGGCACAGTGATTTACCCCGGTGTTTTTATTCGTGGTAAAACGGCTGTGGGTCCATTTTGTGTGATTGAACCAAATGCTTTTATTTCAGATTCTGTGATTGATGAAGCCGTGCAAATCAAAGCGGGCAGTTATTTAGAACAGGCCATCGTGCATTCAAATGCTAAAATTGGACCCTACGCAAGACTTCGTCCTGATACTGAAATTGGATCAGAAGCACAAATCGGAAATTTCGTAGAATTAAAAAAAGTAAAATTCGGCAAAAAATCCAAAGCCGGGCATCTGACCTATTTAGGTGATGCTGAAATCGGTGACGATGTAAATATTGGTTGCGGAACAATTACTTGTAATTATGCCGCCGATAAAAAGAAATATAAAACCATTATCGGCGACCGTGTATTTGTCGGCAGTGATTCTCAATTTATTGCACCAGTGACAGTGGGTTCGGATTCAATTATTGCATCGGGTTCAACAATCACTAAAGACGTTCCTGCGGAAGCTCTGGCGATTGCTCGCGGTCGACAAGAAAATAAATTAGGCTTAGCCGCAAAATTTAAAAAATAAAATTTAAGAAGAAAGAAAATTAATATGTGTGGAATCGTTGGCTACTTGGGTTATCAAAACCCTAAAAAAATAATTATCGATGGCTTAAAAAAATTAGAATATCGTGGGTACGATAGCGCCGGTATGGCGATCATACATGACGGAAAAACAAAACGTATTCGCGCGCAAGGCAAACTCAAAGCGCTTGAAGACAAAGTCGAATCTGAATTATTTAACGGTCATTTAGGTATCGGTCACACACGTTGGGCCACGCACGGTGCGCCCAGTGAACGGAACGCGCATCCGCATCAAGTCGGTGAAATCAGTTTGGTTCATAACGGTATCATTGAAAATTATTTAGAAATTAAAGAAGAATTACTTTCGCGCGGAGCTGAAATTAAATCCGACACCGATTCTGAATTAGTGGCCCATTTAATTTGGGAAGACATTCAAAAAAGTCAGAACCTGTTGAAATCAGTTCAAAGTATTTTACAAAAAATTGTCGGAGCATTTTCGATTGTTGTGATGTGGGAAAAATCACCCAATGAAATGGTCGCTTTCAAAGACGGCCCACCATTAATTGCTGGCGTTGGTCAAAAAGAATTTTTCGTTGTCAGCGAC
>CANBND010000053.1 GCA_947370945.1 Pseudobdellovibrionaceae bacterium
ATTACTTCGACATTGCAGCAAGAATCAAATCGGAAGTTGGGTTTAAGTTCGCGTGAAACAATGCAAGTTGCACAAAAACTTTACGAGCAAGGTTTTATTACATACATGAGAACGGATTCGACATTTTTATCGTCAGAGGCTATCACTGCGGCCAGAAATTCGATTGAACAAAAATACGGTAAAGATTATTTACCAGCACAACCAAGAACCTACGAAGGTAAGAAAGCAAAGGGCGCACAAGAAGCCCATGAAGCGATTCGTCCGGCGGGAGTTTCATTTCAAGATCCCGACGAAACAGGTTTGGTCGGCCCGCAAGCGAAATTGTATGAATTGATTTGGAAGCGCACGATGGCTTCGCAAATGACAGATGCAAAACAAAAACAAGTCTCTGCAAAAATTTTAGCAACGACTGCAATTGGTGAAGCGATTTTTAATGCCACGGGTACAACAATTGAGTTTCCGGGATTTTTACGGGCTTATGTTGAAGGTAGCGATGATCCTGATGCAGATTTAGAATCGCGCGAAGTGAAGCTTCCGCAATTAAAGAAAAATGAATCTGTGCAAAATAAAAAATTAGAACCTACGGCTCATGAAACGAAACCACCAGCACGATTTACAGAGGCATCGTTGGTTCAGATCATGGAAAAAGAAGGCATCGGAAGACCTTCGACATACGCCAGTGTTATCGGTACAATCGTTGACCGCGGTTATGTCAGAAAAATGGGGAACGCGTTGGTTCCGACATTTACAGCGATGGTTGTTTCAAAATTATTATCGAATTATTTAACTCAGTTTGTAGATTTGGGATTTACTTCAGAAATGGAGACAAGTCTGGATAGTATCGCCGATGGTGATTTGAATTGGGAAAAATATTTAACCAGCGTTTATCATGGTGATAAAGGTTTAAAAATGTTGGTTGAAACACAAGGCGCACTGATTGATCCCGAAGAAGCACGTTCAATTAAATTGCATGGCCTTGATGACTACGAATTTCATGTCGGAAAATTTGGCGCTTATGTAAAAACAAAACGCGGTGAAGATAGTTTTAGCGCATCGATCCCAGATGCGGAATCACCAGCGGATGTGACAGCAATTCAAATTGAAAAGTTGATTGATCAAAAAATTAAAGGTGCAGATTCAATTGGAATCGAACCGAAAACACAAAAAAAATTATATGTTTTAAACGGCCGCTATGGGGCCTATGTGCAAATGGGTGAAAATGATGATCCCGAAATTAAAAGATCATCGCTGCCTCCCGGACTTGACCCTAAAGATGTGAATTACGATATGGCACTTGATATTATTGCGATGCCAAAAACAGTGGGTGAACATCCTGAATTAAAAAAAGAAGTCAAAGTTGGTGTTGGTCGTTTTGGTCCCTACGTTTTTTGTAATGGTGATTACAGATCGATTCCTAAAACAGAAACTGTATTTACGATGGACATCACAAAATGTTTAGAATTATTGTCACAACCCAAAAAAGGTCGTGGTAAAGCAGCTCCGCTGAAAGAATTCGGAAAACATCCGCAACATGAACAAGATGTTCAGTTATTAAATGGCCCTTACGGTGTTTATATTAAATGTGGAAAAACAAATGTCGGATTGCCAGAAGGAATGACCGCAGATCAAGTCACCGCAGAAAAAGCATTTGAATTAATTAACGATAAAATTGGAACGACTCCATTGGTTGATAAAAAGTCTGCAAAAAAATCAGCAGGAAAATCGACGACAAAAAAAGCGGCCCACAAAAATAAAGCTGTCAAAAAAGAAGTCGAAGAAAAATCAGTCGCAAAAAAAGTAGTGTTGAAAAAGAAAAAATAATGACGGACGATCAAAAAAAATCTCAGCTTGAATTAGGTGAAACTCGTAAAAAAGAACCCGATCGCAATTTGCATCGGGGCGGGCGCAGTTTTTATTTTTTTGATTTTGATGATAATATTGCATTTTTAACAACACCGCTGATTTTATTTCATAAACAAACCGGTGAAGAATTACATCTTTCAAGTCATGACTGGGCCGTTCATCATGCTTCGGTCGGAAAATCTGGAATTTATTCTGAATTTGAAATCAGATGGGATGATCAAGCAGGAACATTTCGATGTTTCAGAGATTTAGATTTAACAGAAGTTGAAAAACAATCTGGAAAGCGACAACCCTTTGTTCAAGATATTTTACATTCACTGAAAATGCCTGATATGCAATGGAAAGGTCCGTCTTGGGATTGTTTTTATCACGCTGTTTTTAATCAACGACCCATTTCAATTATCACAGCGCGTGGCCATTCATCGGAGACATTAAGATCTGGGATTTATGAATTTGCCAAAGCAGGATATTTACCGCTTGAGCCAAATTATTTAAGCCTTATTGCCGTTAGTAATAAAGAAACCCGAAAACAATTTGGTGATCATGAATTTAAAGCTTCAACCGCAGAATTAAAACAAAAAGCGATACGTGCTAGCGTTGAAAAAGCAATCGAAGTGTATGGCTACAGTCCGCATCACCGATTTGGAATGAGCGATGATGATCCTAAAAATATTCAATCCATTGTTGAAGAGATGACCAGACTTAAGTCGAAGTATCCAGAGATGTCATTTTTTATGATCGAAACACATAATGGTGGCTTTATTAAACACGAAATTTCGCAGCACGGAATGAAGACTCATTATGTCAATGACGGATCGGAACAATTAGATCTTTTTGGTCAATTGACCCAGTCAAAAGGTTAATAAAATAATACTCAGTCAAAAGGCTAGGTCGAAAAAAGATATTTCTCCTCAATAATAAACCATTCAAATACACTTAATTACGTTCAATTGGATAAGTTCAGAATTTTTATCAGACAGTAACAAAAAAAGGAACATCATGAAATCGCAGATTCTATCACTGGCTATAACCCTCGGATTTTCAATCAGTTCGTTTGCACAAGCGCAGATGTTTAAAAAAACATTAGACTGTGAATACGTTGATCAGATTCAATCGTATTATTTAGCAAATCATTTGGTGTACAAACAGAAAGACAGCGAATTACAAAAGCGTGTTGTTGAACAATATATCAAACATCAAGACGGAGCGAAGATTTATTTGTTACAATCTGATGTGACTTCGATTCAAAATATGATGAAAACAGTTTTTGATCAAGTTGCAAAAAAGGATTGTAAATTTGCGACAGAAATTCAATCGATGCTTGTGCAACGTGTGGCAGACCGCACAGAAAGCGTTAAAAAGATTTTAGATAAATCTTTTAAATTTAATAAAGAAACAGAATTCACGTATGATCCAGATCATAAAGAGTTTCCTAAAAATGGCAAAGAAGCCGAAGAATTTTTATCAAAATATGTTCAGTTTCAAGTTGCAAATTATTTAGCAACAGACATGAAGTTAGACGAAGCGAAATCGCGTGTGATTAAAAATTACGAACGCAGCTTGAAGCGCATCAAAGAAACTAAGCAAGAAGATCTTATCGCAAATTATTTAAATGCATTTGCATTGTCACTTGACCCGCATTCGGCATTTTTAGCAAAAGATCCGTACGAGGATTTTAAAATTGATATGGGTTTAAGTTTGGAAGGCATCGGAGCAACGCTTTCACAAGACGACGGATTCACTGTGATTGAAGCCTTGGTCACTGGCGGAGCAGCTGCAAAATCAGGTTCGCTTGAACCCAAAGATAAAATTGTCGCCGTCAGTAAAAAAGATGGTAAAATGGAAAACGTGATCGACATGGATTTAAAAGATGTCGTAAAACTTATTCGTGGCCCGAAAGGCACAAAAGTTAAATTGTCAATTTTACGTAAAGAAGCTGGAACAAATAAAAAGTTCGATGTTGATTTGACGCGTGAAAAAATAAATTTAGAAGACAATGCAATTTCAATTTTTTATCAAGACAAAACAATCAACGGTGAAAAGAAAAAAATTGGTATTATTAATTTCCCATCGTTTTACGCAGATAATTCACGTGGCGGCAGATCATCAGCAGCCGATATGAAAAAAATTATCGCTGAAGCTCGCGAGAAAAAAGTCGACGGTATCGTTGTTGATTTATCAACAAACGGTGGCGGCTCATTGGATGATGCTGTCAAAATCGGTGGTTTGTTTATTAAAACGGGCAACATCGTGAAATCAACTTCACGAACGGGTGAGGAGTCTCCATTGGCCGACGTTGACCCCAAAGTTGACTGGGAAGGTCCACTTGTAATTTTAACTTCACGAGTCAGTGCATCAGCATCAGAAATTTTATCAGGTGCAATGAAAGATTATAATCGCGCAGTCATTGTTGGCGCCGATCATACGTACGGTAAAGGCAGTATTCAAAATGTGCCACAGTTGCCGTTCGATTTAGGTGCAATGAAAGTAACGATCGGGATGTTTTATACTCCGGGTGGTTTTTCAACACAGCATCGTGGTGTTGAATCCGATATTGTTTTTCCAAGCCCGTACCATTTAGATGAAATCGGCGAAAAAAGTATGGATTATTCTTTACCACCTAAAAAATTGGACGCGTTCGTTTCAAAAGAAGGCTTTGTTGAATCAGGTGCAGGTCACTGGGATGTGATTAAGTCCGACTGGATTAAATCATTAAAAGTTCGTTCGGATGATCGTGTATCGAAAAACACTGAATTTAAAAAAATCGCCGAAGATTTAGAAAAAACAAAAAAATCAGGAAAAATCATCAAAGTTTCTGAAATTTTAAAAGACAAAGGCGAAAAAGAGAAAAAAGTTAAAAATAAACGTTACGCTGATAAAAAAGAAAAAGATCAAGAGTATTTAAAGCGCCCAGAAATTCAAGAAGCATCAAACGTATTATCTGATTTGATTGTGCTTGAGGCGGGTAAGGTTAAAGATCTTTCGAAAGTGACGATTCAGTAAATAATAGTTTTTAATTCATTAAAAAAAGGGTTGGAAATTTTCCAACCCTTTTTTTATATTTCAAACATATTTTAACTAAGCAGCGGAATTTAGCCGATCAATACGATCCTGCAAATCAGGATGCGTCGATAGCAATGCCATAAATCCTGTCCTGCGATTTGAAATTTGCATCGTAGCGACAGGGCTTTTTTCGGCCAGCAATGGCGCAGTTTCATTTTGTAACTTCTGAAGTGCTGCGATCATTTTTTCTTTGCCGCCAAGACCTGCAGCACCCGCATCAGCACGGTATTCACGTTGTCTTGAAACATAAGAAACTAAAAACATTCCTAAAAAATTAAAAATAACATCCAAAATCAAAGTTGCAATCATGCGAACCATCGGAGCCTTTTCTTCGTCAACCAATGTTGACAAAAAATGTCCTGCAACGCGCGCCAAGAACATTCCAAATGCGTTCACCATACCTTGAACCAAAGTCATTGTGACCATGTCACCGTTTGCAATGTGTGCTATTTCATGGGCCAAAACGCCTTCAAGTTCATTTCTGTTCATGCGAATTAAAATTCCAGAAGATACGGCAACCAAAGAATTTGATTTGCTGGGCCCCGTCGCAAAAGCATTCATTTCTTCACCCTCGTAAATTCCGACTTCGGGCATTTTCGGAAGGTTCGCATGTGTTGCTAACCTGTGAACAGTTTGAACCAGCCACATTTGATCAGCACCATTCATTTGATTGGCATCAATAATTTGAACACCCATCATTTTTTTCGCCATGAACTTTGAAAGCAATAATGAAATAAATGATCCGCCAAAGCCCCACAGCAAACAGTAAATCATTAACGAACCGTAACTGATTCCGTTACCGACTAAGTATGGGTGAATGTTAAATACATTTAATATAATTGTGATTGTGGCCATGATCAGTAGGTTAAGCATAATCATGAAGCCAAAGCGTTTAAAAAAGTTCATAGAAATCTCCTTGTTTTGTGAATTAATAATGAATCCAGTTTAACGGAATTCAAGTCTGCAGGAAAATAGATAAATACAGAGGTTTGTATTTGATTTTGCGATACTTTTTTGCAAGTCGTCAATCCGGACTTCGTATCAGGCGGTCGCCCGTTGTGAGTCGGAGCTGATCTGAGCGTGTTAATTGTTTTGCAACACGACTTTGTATGAACCAAAGACAAGATATTATGAGCGAATTTTTTCAATTAAAAGCCGATCTGAATCAATCCAATAAATTTAAAGATCAGGTGACGAAGCTGTACTTCGAAATTGAGGAAAAATCATCCGGACGGCGAATACTGTTTGCAAAAATAGCCCAAGATCAAAAACTTAGGATATTTGAGGAATTGCAAGATGAATCTTGGGACTCTGTTTCAAAGTATGAAAAATTATCTGAATTTTTAGAGCCTATCATTTTAGATTACGAGAAAAATAAAATCGAATACAAGGTCACGCTAAATGAATACATTGAAATTCAGCTCAGTAAATTACTGGGCTTTAAGTAAAAAAATAATTTCAGAAATCTCGGCTTTTAATTTTTCTATATCAACAGGTTCGATCAGTCGATTTAACACAACGCAATTGTGAGAAATGTTTTCGCGTATTTCAAGATACTTGTCTCTGAGGCTAAGAGTAATTTCGTCGTCAAAATTATAGCCAAAAACAACAAAACCATCCTCCTGAGAATATCTTGATCCGCAATATTTACCGAGGCCATCGGATGTCTGTTTAATTTCAGCACGAACTGTTGAGACATCATAATTTTCAAAATAAAAAATAAGGACTTCATTTTTTTTGGGAAAGTAATTTTTCTTCACATGATTCAAAAATAAAATTCGTTTTTGGTATTGTTCATTGGTCATACGCTTGATTCGGTTAAAAATTAAACGTGCATGAATAATCAGACTTTAGTCTGTGTCCGAACAATATAAGTATGACTGATTTCTTGCGTGGCCAGTGCTATTTGTTAAACTGTTTGCAACTTTAAAAAGGAGACTGTATGGCAAGCCCCGCATTGAACGAAAAAGTTTGGAATCGAATCACTGATGTGACAACTACAGATACGATGACAATCGAAGGAACAATAAATAAATCTGGAATTTTAATTTTGTTAACAATTTTCGGTGCTTATTTTGGTTGGAATGCTCAGTCGACAATTGTTTTAATTGGTTCGTTGATTGTCAGTTTTATTTTATCGCTGGTGATTATTTTTAGTCCATCAAAAGCCGCATTTTTATCGCAGCCCTATGCAATTATTGAGGGAATTTTATTGGGCTCGATTTCATCTATGTATGCGATGAAATATCCAGGGATTGTTTCAAATACTTTGTTTGCAACTGTAGGATGTTTTGTTTTGATGTTGGTTTTATATCGAACAAAAATAATTCGTGTGACTGAACAATTTCGCACGGTGATTGTTGTTGCAACAGGTGCAATTGCATTAACATATATTGTAAATATGGTGATGGGATTTTTTGGTTCAGGTATGCCAATGATTCATGAAGCGTCGCCAGTGGGCATTGCTTTTTCTGTCATTGTAACAGGAGTCGCTGCATTTAATTTGATGTTGGATTTCGATATGATTGAACAAGCACATGCCAGACAAGCCCCGAAATACATGGAATGGTACTGCGGTTTTGCATTATTAGTGACTCTTGTTTGGTTATACATGGAAATGCTTCGTTTAATGTCAAAATTGAGTAAAAAATAGTCTTAGCTCATTCAGAGTAATTGCCAATTTCCCTCGGTTTAAGTTAATATTTAGGACTTAAAACTCGAGGGAAAACCGATGGCTAAAGCAATCAAAAAAAAGATTGTATCTAAAAAATCCGACTCAAAATTAACTGTAAAATCAAAAGACAACTTCGGCGGTCTTGATAAAAATTTATTATTAACAATGCATCAGCACATGGTGAAAACTCGTGTGCTCGAAGAACGTCTCATTAAAATTTATCGCGCCGGTGAATCTTTTTTTTGGATCGGTGGTCCCGGTGAAGAGGCTTGGGGTGTTCCGGTCGGGATGCTTGTAAACAAAGGTCGTGGTCCAAAATTTGATTATGTGCATTTACATTATCGTTGTTCGCCGACATTGGTTGCGATGGGTGTTTCGATGTTGGATTCAATTCGTTTGATGATGAACCGATCAACAGACACTTCAACAGGTGGAAGAAATTTTTCAAATCATTTCTCGATTCCAGAATGGAATGTGGCTCCCGTGACATCGCCCCTTGAAGTTCAATACCCAATGGCCTGCGGAACAGCGCACGCACAAAAAAGACATCACACAAAAAATTATAAAAATAATCCAATCAGCGTTGTCACGGGTGGTGATGCTGGAACTGCCGAAGGCGATTTTGCATCGGCTTTGATTTTAGCTTCGCGCCGCGGGCAAGAGCTTCCAGTTTTATTAACAGTGCAAAATAATAAATGGGGAATTTCAACATCGTACGAAGGTCAGCACGGCGAAAATTTTATTGCTGATCGAGCACGCGCATTTAATATTAAATCTCAAGTGATTAATGGCAATGATCCGGTTGAAACATATTTAGCTGTGAAAGAAAATATGGATTACATACGCCTTACAGGTAAACCCGCATTTATCGAGGCCATGGTTTCAAGATTGTACGGCCATTCATCAGCCAGTGGTGCCAATGCTGATCCGAATGAACTTGATCCTCTTAAAACTTTCGAAGCGCGCTTATTGAAAGCGGGATTAATTACAGAAAAAGATTCAGAAAAAATTTGGGCAGAGTTCGAGGCCGAAGGTGTTCGTGCAACTGAGATAGCACGAGCTGAGCCGCAACCAACAGTCGACAGCATTTGGAATAATACTTTTGTTGGATCTGAAAATGCAGACTGGAGAAATTTCTAATGGCAAATATGGCTCAAGCTATTCGATTGGCTTTGCATTATGCAGAAAAAAATTATCAATTAAAAGATGTGTTTGGACAAGACGTGGGAATGCCTTTGGGTGGCGTGTTCACGGCAACTCAAGGTTTGAAAACATCATGGAACTCAACATTAGATGAACGCGGCATTATTGGAATGGCCATGGGAATTGCGATGACAGGCGACAAATGCGTCGCTGAAATTCAATTTGCAGATTATATTTTTAATACGATTGATCTTTTAAAAATCGCAGGAAATACTTTGTGGTGCACAAATGGTGGATTTAATTTACCAATGACTGTGATGACTCCTGTGGGTGCGGGAATTCGCGGAAGCGTTTACCACTCACATTCTTTTGATGCTTGGGCTTCAAGGCTTGCTGGATGGAAAGTCGTCATGCCATCAACACCATTGGACGCTTACGGATTATTATTGTCATGTATTAATGATCCAAATCCGTGTTTATTTTTAAAACCCAAAGCTCTCATGCGAGTGCGCGGTGAAGAATTAATTCCGGGCGAACCTGCGGATGAAAAAGAATTAAAAGCGATGATCGATGCGCCGATTGGTGATCGAACTAAATGGAAAGCAAAATGGCCGGATGTTCAAGAATATTTGATTCCGTTTGGTCAGGGGAAAATCACACGTGATGGCGAACAAATCACAGTTGTCAGTTACGGTCGACATCTGTTGCTTTGTAATGAAGTTGCAGACCTTTTAAAATCAGAAGGCTATTCTGTTGAAGTGATCGATCTGCGTTCGATTTATCCGTACGATTGGCAAATGATTAAATCGTCTGTTGAAAAAACAGGGCGTGTGTTATTTGTGAACGAAGACACTGAGGTCACAAATTTCGGAGAACACTTGGCCTATCGTGTGACGCAAGAATTGTTTTATGAATTATTAGCACGCCCGCGAGTTGTGGCTGGCAAAAATGTTCCAGGGATCGGATTGCATCCGAATTTAGAAGACGCCAGTGTCCCTCAAAAACATGATATCGAAATCGCAATACGTGAAATTTGCGCAGAGGTTCCGTAATGGCAAAGTCGAAAACTTCGAAAGCAAAAAAACCGAAACAAAGTTTTGATTTCGGAGTAAATAAAAAATTTCCATTTGATAAATACGAATTGTACAGTGACGCCGTACAATCACCCAGTGAAGACGTTAAATTTTACCGTGATCGTTATATTGATATTCGTGGGCGTGATCTGAAGCCCACAGTATTACGTGAAGATTTCTGTGGCGGCGGTGCGATCAGCTGTGAATGGGTTAAGTTAAATAAAAATTATAAATCCGTAGGCCTTGATTTAGATGTCGTACCCATGGATTATGGCCGTAAAAATTATATTTCAAAATTAACGGACGATCAAAAGCGTCGAATTTTATTAATTAAAAAAGACGTTTTGACAAAAAATTTACCCAAAGCCGACATCGTTTGTGCTGTGAACTTTTCATATTTCTTTTTTAAACAACGTGAAATTTTAAGACAATACTTTGCAAACGTCCGTGACAGTTTAAAACCGAATGGTATTTTTTTAGTTGATATTTTTGGTGGTACTCAATGCACTGATGCTATTATTGATAAAACTCGACATAAAAATTTTACATATTTTTGGGATCAAAAAAACTTTGATCCATTCAGCAACGAAGCCAAATTTGCTATTCATTTTAAATACAATAAAAAAATGTATAAAAATGTTTTTACCTATGACTGGCGCATGTGGACAATCCCAGAAGTGAAAGAAATTATGATCGAAGCCGGTTTTAAATCGACCGAAGTTTTTTGGGAAGGCACGGCTCGTGACGGCAGTGGTAGCGGCATGTTTAAAAAAATTGAAAAAGGCGAAGCTTGTGAAAGTTGGATCGCTTACATCGTTGGTGTGAAATAAATATGAATTCTGCCGATGCTGCTTCAATAATGAATATTCATGATTATGAAGTCTGGGTCAGTTTAGGCTGTTCTGCAGAAGAACAGTCATTCAAACAGCCAGTGCATTTTAATGTTCAGATTGAATTTGCGTCAAAAGTAAGAGGCGAAACTACAGATCAACTAACCGATGCGGTTGATTATGTGATGTTAACAGATATTTTAAAAAAATCGGCAGAATCAAAATCATATCAACTGATTGAAAGTATGTGCAGTGAAGCGACTGAAAAAGTTTCAGACTATTTAGTCTCAAAAAAAATAAAATGTACTTTAAAAATCACATTACTTAAATTGCGCGCACCCGTTATAAATCTTAAAACAGGAGTCAGCTGGACATGTCAACGACAGCTGTTCTAGTTGGCCTTGGTTCAAATCTTTCGGCGTTAAAAAATTTACGAATTGCTATTTCTGAACTTAAAAAAGTTTGTTGTTTAAAAAAAATATCTTCGATTTATGAATCTGATGCACAAGTTTTGCCTGATGCACCTGCTGATTATAATCAAAAATATTTAAATGCCGCCGTATTGATCGATATAGAAAATTTTGAACCACTTCAGTTTCTAATTGAGTTAAAAAAAATTGAAAAAAAAATGGGGCGTAAAAATTCAGACAGATGGGCTCCTCGTGAAATTGATCTGGATATTTTATATGTTGATGGCTGTAAATTAGAATCTGAATCTTTAAATATTCCACATAAAAATTTGTGTGAACGTCCATTTGCGCTATTGCCGGCTCTGGAGGTTTATCCTGATATGAAAATTGAAAAACCTGTGTGGTGTAATGACTGGGTTCAAAAAAAACCATTCAATACGGAAAAATCAAAAAATTATTTTTGGCCCGTATTTGTTGGGATATTAAACATAACGACAGATTCGTTTTCTGACGGTGGAAAATTTTTAACCGAGGATAATTTTAAACAGCAAGCATCAAATCTTGTAGCATCAGGTGCAGGCATATTAGATTTAGGTGCTGAATCGACAAGGCCTAACGCAGTCAGTGTCGATTTTCAAAGTGAATTTAAACGTTTGCACCAAGCTTTATTTTGGCTGAACGAATTAAAATTAGATATCAAAATTTCAATCGATAGTCGAAATCCAGATGTATTGCAAAAAATTTTACAGCAACATCAAATTGATTATTTGAACGATGTGACAGGGTTTGAAAATTTGCACATGTTGAATATTTTAAAAGAAACAAAAGTCCCTGCCGTCGTAATGCATTCATTAACTATTCCGCCAAATCAAACAGAAATTTTAAACACAGATGAAAATCCGAATTGTCAGTTGATAAATTGGTGGAAAAGCAAATTAGAAATTTTCGAAAAAAATAATATTGACGTACAAAGATTAATTTTTGACCCCGGCATAGGATTTGGTAAAACGGCAACGCAAAATTCATATATCTTAAATCATCTGGATGAATTATCTGAAATCAAACATGACAATTATTTAGGGTTTTCCAGAAAATCGTATTTAAATCAATACACAGATCAAACGGCTATGCCGACGGCTGATCATCGTGACCTGGCTACGGCCGTACAGCTTTCAAAAATAAATTTATTACACTGTCAGTATTTGCGGACCCATGACATCGAATCGCAAAAAACTGCACTAAGAATGAAATAAAATGACTTTTTTAGATGTCGTCCAATATTTAGAAAATTTGACAATCATGCCCAAGACAATGCCAGGGCTTGAAAAAATTCGTTCAGCTGTTGTTGAAAAAAAATGGTTTTACAATTTAGATCCTAAAAAAATAATAACAGTAGGTGGAACGAATGGAAAAGGCACAACTTGTGCGGTATTAGAAGCCCTGCTGTTATCTGCGAATCAAAAAGTCGGTTTATATACGTCGCCGCACCTGATTCAAACGACAGAGCGTATCCGGACGAATGGGACAGATCTCTCTGCGGCCGATTTCGTTAAATTATTTTTGAATAACAAAGATCTGATTCATAAACATGAACTTTCGCACTTTGAAGCATTGACATTAATGGCAGCTGATTATTTCTTTTCACAAGATCTAAATTACGTCATTTTTGAAGTAGGTCTTGGCGGAACATTCGATGCGACCAATATCTTCCCGAATTATTATTCGGTGATTACAAAATTAGGTATGGACCATCAAAATATTTTGGGCGAAACAATTCAAGACATCGCAAAAAATAAATTTGGTATTATTAAATCTGATTCGATTGTTGTGCATCATGAGTTGCCCGCAGAAGTCATAGAATTAAAAAATAAAAATGCGACATGGATTCAGGCAAAACCATTTAAATCTGAATTTAAAGACAATCAATGGTTTATCGATACCGTCTGGGGAACTGCTGAAATAAATCTGCAGGGAGCAAGGTCTGCAGAAAATGCAGCGACCGCATTAACGCTGTTTGAAAATTTAGGATTCGATCCCAAAAAACATTTGAGTGTTTTAAATCAAATTCGATGGTCTGGACGCATGCAGAAAATCAATTGGCCAAATATGAAGGCTTCTGTGTATTTGTCAGGCGATCACAATCCGCAAGGCATAAAATCGCTGATTGAAATTTTAAAAAATTATAAATGGAATACATTGCACCTGATAGTCGGCATCGGCCAAGACAAATCCTGTGATGAAATGTTTCAAGAATTATTAAATTTGCCAAATATTAAATTATACCTGACAGTTACGCCATTCAAAGGGCGCAGGCTTCTTGAATATCCTGATTGGGTTATTCAGAAGTCTGTTGTTCAAAACGAAAGTGTCATAAACATTTTAAATGAATTGCAAACGCATCAGAATGATATTGTTTTAGTGACAGGGTCATTGTATTTAGTTGGCGAAGTTTTAAAAAATTCTAAGTAGAAGATTTTTTACTGTTCACCCTGAAATTCTGATGTTATTTTAAATCCATGAATTCAATCGTCAGTTTTTCACCAGCAATTTTGGGTCTTGTCGTCGTACTGCAAGCAGGTTTAAATCGTAAAATTTCTGCGCAATGGGGATTAACGACGGCTGTGTTATTAAATGCTTTGGTTTTTTTAGTTTTGGCTGTAGTTTTTTATGGATTAAATATTTGGAAGAGCGATTTGTTCCCTGAAAATTTTAAAACGACATTTAATATGAAAAGTTTTTCGTGGTGGTTTTTGATTCCGGGTGCATTAGGTTGTATACTCGTTTTTGGGGGCCCTTGGGCGATTGGTAAGTGGGGTGCGGTGCACACATTTATTTTAATTATTTCAGCACAGTTGTTGGCAAGTTTAATTTGGGACTGGCAAGTTGAAGGCTTATCGGTTTCACCGATGCGTATTGGTGGAATCATTTTGGCTTGGATCGGTGCCTTGCTGGTTACTTTTTCTTAACAGTTACTTTTTCTTCATATTTTGTAGGTCACGTGTTTGTAACATTTCGGCCGTAATACTAATAGCGATTTCATACGGGTGATTTGTTCCCAGTTTTAAACCAACAGGACAATGAAATTTTTCAAGCACTTCAGGCGAGATACCGAATTCAATTAATTCTTTTTTTAATTTCATAGCTTTGATAGTGCTGCCGATGCCACCGATATATGGAGCGTTTGAAAATTGTGAAAAAATATTTTTCAGTATTGGTAAATCGACAGCATGACCTTGCGTGATAGTTAAAAAATAAAAATCTGAATTAAAATTATTTACAGCAGTGGCCATGTCATTCGTCATAATTTTTTTTATTTTACTTGATGCAGGCAATTTATCTAGCCATTCGATGCGTGAATCAATGCAAGTGATCTGACAGTTTAAATTCAGCAGTGTACGAATCAAAGCTTGCGAAACGTGACCGGCACCAAAAATTGCAATCGGCCAAAGGTTTTCACGAAAAATTTCAAATAAATATGTCACTTCACCGCCACAGCTCATACCGATGTCAGTTTGTAAATTCCAAGTGATAGATTCAGGATTTTTTTTATTGGAGTCGAGCAATAAATTTTGTGAATGTGTGATGGCTCGAGCTTCGACTTTACCTCCGCCGACGGTACCCCAGCGCAAGCCGTTTGCTGTGATGACGGCTTTGGCGCCAATGTCTTGCGGAGTGCTGCCACGAGAATTTAATATTGTAACAACAACAAATGATTCAGATTTTTTTTGAAGTGAATCGCAAACTTCCCAAAAACTATCACTCATTTTGACTTAGACCATTTTTTAAATCGTTCAGGATACATAGCTTTTAAAATTTCTTCGTTAGTAGCGGGTAATTCCATTTTTGGATAAGAATTTTTTTGTTGTGTTTTATAGTGTGGCAAAATTTTAAGAGCATCATGAATGGCTGTCCACACGCTTAGACACAATAATAATGGTGGTTCGCCAGCAGCTTTTATTCCACGCACATTGGGTTTATTTTCATTGTTATTAAATAACTGAACATTAAAAATTCGAGGAGTATCTTGAATACTCGGAATTTTATAAGTGCTTGGTGCGTGTGAAAGTAATAAACCATTTTTATAAAATAATTTTTCAGTTGTGACCCAGCCCATGCCTTGAATAAATCCGCCAGTCACTTGACCCAAATCGAGTTCTTCATTAATTGGCCGCCCCAAATCCATAATCAGATCGACCTGTTGAACTTTTGTAACGCCGGTGTCTTGGTCGACTGAAACTTCAGAGCAGCAAACGCCTTGTGTGTAATATAAAAACGCATTGCCTTTGCCTGTTAATTTATTAAATAAAAGTCCTGGGAATTTATAATGAGCATATTCACTTAAAGAAATACGATTGTGATAGGCTTCGATCACAAGGGATTCGAAACTTATTTTTTTATTTGGATTTTTTTTATGAATAATAAAACCATCAAGAAATTTGACATCAAAATAATCTGCGATGCCAGAAGCCCAATCAGCACCCTCGTTCGGGTCGTTCGTCATTTTTGCATCATCGACAGTTAATTCTTTTTCAGTGCCCAAGCCTGCCGTATTTTTGGCCCAACGTGATTCTGGAATTTCAAAAAGTTGTAACGCCAATTGACTGAGTCTCATTTTTATTCTGCGCACGGCGATCAGTGCAGCAGCACCGTTTAAATCGGCTCCGCTGGATGCCGCTGTTGGTGATGTGTTCGCATTTTTATCCGTTGAGGTTGGCATCATGCGCACAGAATTTCGTGAAAGGCCTAATTCGCTAGATACAAGTTGTGCGATACGCGCGTTCACGCCTTGACCCATCTCTGTCGCACCAGTTGAAACCTGCAATGTGCCATCGCGATGAATTAAGACCAATGCATTGGCTTGATTTAAAAATCGCGTAGTAAAAGAAATTCCAAATTTGACCGGAGTCAGTGAAAGTCCTTTCAGCGGTAAAGATTTATTTTTTAAAGCCAATTCATTATGCGCAGAAATTTGTTTTCGACGTTCAAAATATTTGGATTCAGTTTCAAGATCAGAAAATAGTTTTGGCAAACAATT
>CANBND010000054.1 GCA_947370945.1 Pseudobdellovibrionaceae bacterium
TGGATTATTCGATAAGTCAACTTTCTGGCATGTTCGAAAATTTAAAGAAAAAATATGAGACATTTAGATAATATTTAAACCGACTTGCTCAGCTGAAGTGAAATTATTAATTTATTATGGCTGAGTAATAAAAAAGTGAATCGTTATAAGTCAGATGCCAAAGAACGTTGGTTTGCTTTTTTCATGTGGACGAATATTTCGATGTTGGTTTTTATTTTCGTACCTGTCGTTGATAAATGGAGTTTTCTGTTTTTTGGTCGGGGGTAGTTGGCTTGCAATAGCCTATTTTTGTAATCCGGTCTGTCGCTCAGACTGGACTTAAGTATTTATTTAAAACTGTTTCATTCAAAAAATCGTTAAATTTATTTGATTATAATGCAAATAAAAAAATTAATTCTGAAATAAAAAATATTTCTGTTTCTTGCGATGCAAATTTTGAAACGGCGTCTTTGTATTCAACAGACAAAGATCTGAAAAAAATAAAATTAGATCCGACACTGAAATATTCTGAGCAACTTTTTGAAACAGAAAATGCAAAAAAACAAGTAGTGAATTTGGATATTGAATTGCGTGCAGTCACATTAAGCCAATTAAAGGCGGCGACACTTTTGCAAGCCTATTATGATGTTGTTGTTGGCCCTGATTTGACTATGAAATATTATTTTTCTTATATTAAGTATATTCAGAGTAAATAATTACAATTTAGTAATCGGACGGATCGAAAATAATTTTTAAGCCGCTTTATTCTTAGGATTTTTTTTGCCAGATTTTTTCTCCGTTTTTTCGTAGGTTGAAACTGACAACTTCAAACCCATTGCTTTAAGCAGGGATCTTAAAGTTGTCAATTTGGGATTCCCATTTTCAGATAAGGCTTTGTATAAACTTTCACGGCCCAGTTCAGATTTTTCGGCGATCTGGGCAACACCGTAAGCTTTTGCGACATCACGCAAGGCCATTAAAAAAAGTTGTTCGCTGTCAGGTTCATTGTCTTCAAGATGTACGTTTAGATAGGCAATGGCTTCCTCGGGATTTTTTAGTTTTTCTTGTAAGTAATCATCGTAAGGTCGTGAATTTTTCATTTTAAATTCCATTCAGTTAGATTTAAATTGGGACCAGTATTTAATAGCTTTTTGGATATCAGTAACTTGTGTTGATTTGTCTCCGCCACAAAGCAGAATAATAACTGTTTGATCTTGTTTGCCAAAATAAATTCTATAGCCAGGACCGAAATTTATTTTCAGTTCACACACACCTGATCCAATAAATTTTGAATCACCGAAGTTACCCATTTTTAATCTATTGACTCGATTGCGTATTATAGCTCGAGCAGATAAATCGTTTAAATTATCAACCCAATCAGAAAAAGGTTCTTCACCGTTGTCTAATTGAAAGATAGCAATTATTTTTTCAGCAGTTTCCAATATCAACTCACAATTCTATTTGTATCCTTAAAGATACAAAATGTCAATAGTGAATTTGTATTGCAAATAGTGTGTAGGGTTTATAACGAATAAAATGTATACTATGAGGGAAAGTTGATTCGAAAATCGGTTCTAATATGGTTAAGGCTGATTTTGCGCTATGCCATATTAAGATACCCGAAACTCGGTCGGCGTATCCACCTGTTTAAACGGATGCGCTTTTTGAAATTCAGACAATGCCAAACAATTTTCATTCACTCGATTTATATTTTTAAATTCTGACAAATCGACTTTGAATCTGTTCGATGTGAAAATCAGTGGAACTAAAAAACAATCTGCGGCAGTTATGTTGTCGCCAAAACAAAATTGGCCAGAGGTTTTTGATAAATGAATTTCACAGGTTTTTAAACCCTGCAAAAACCAATCGTGAATCCATTTGTTTTTAATATCGTCAGTGGCAGCAAAATTATTTTCTAAATATTTCAAAGTTTTTAAATTACCATAACTGTGGATATCGGCGTTGATGATTTGGCAAAATTCGCGAACTTCTGCTTTTTGTTTTAAATCTGTAGGGAAAAGTTTGGTGCTTTGTGTATTTGTTTGTGGAAAAGCTTCGTCCAAATATTCGATGATGGCATCAGACTGCGCCAAAATAAAATCTTTATGTTGAAGTGTATGTATCAGTGTCGGAACTCCACCCATCGGGTTTATTTTTCGGTATTCGGGCAGGTTCTGTTCGCCCTTTAATAAGTTTACCGGAATGTATTCGTAGTCTAGTTTTTTTAATTCTAAAGCGATGCGAACACGAAACGACGTTGAGCTGCGAAAATAATTATAAAGTTTTAATTCAGGCATAAGCCATTGTTTATTCTTTGTGCGTAAAGGCCAACACTTGTCGCGTGGTGTTGCGAAGTGTCTTAAAATTTAATGTAGAGTTACTGTAAGTTTATCTAAAAAATGTTATTCTATTTACGGAATACAAAGAGCATAAATTTTTTGGAGGATCTATGAAAAAAATGACTTTAGTTCTTATCGCAACGTTAATCACAGTTTTATCAACAGCCGCAGTGGCCGAAGTTTCGTATTCGATGCCAGCATTGGAAGCTGGTTTTAAATGGAATTCGATGGATACCAACGGTGCGACTTCAAGCAAACAAAATGTGGGCATTCAATTAGGTGGATCAACTGTATTTAATTTTGCTCCGCAATTTGGTTTACGCACAGGTTTATTTTATTCTGAGCGTTCATTTAAATTTGATTTTTCTGGAATTGAACAAAGCGGAAAAATTTCTTATGCTGAAGTGCCAGTTCATTTCATGTTTAAATTCGAAGATTACGCAGGAATTTATTTAGGACCAAGTCTGTCGATGAAATTGGGCGATGATTGCACGAACTGCACAGTCACTGATGCGAAATCAATGATTTTGCCAATCACTTTTGGTGCACAATTTAAATTTACACCGAATTTAGGTTTGAATTTATTTTTCGAAACTGTTCCAACTGATTTAGCACTGGGTTTGAAAAATTCTCGTGGTATCGGTATGAATTTGTTATTGGCATTTGATTAATCAGAGTTTAATTTGAAATTAGCGTCACTTAAAAATCCAAAATCAAAAGACGGTGAATTGGTTGTCGTAAGTTCTGACAACCAATTTTATGTTTCAGCAAATGATATTGCGCCAAATTTGTTATCGGCCTTAGATCAATGGTCTGAGGCTGAACCTAAATTATTAAAAAAATACAATGACCTGAATTCTAAAAAAATATCTGGTGCCGTGAAAATTGCGGATGAAAATATTTTTGAATCTTGTTTGCCGCGCACTTGGCTTTTTGCGGATGGTTCCGCATTCATTCATCATATTAAATTGGTCAGACAGGCTCGTAAGGCTGAATTGCCGGCGACTTTATTAACTGTTCCGTTGATGTATCAAGCCGAATGTGGTCGATTTTTATCTCCGACAGAAAATATTCCTCAAGCTGATTTTAACCATGGCACAGATTTCGAAGCCGAAGTTGGTGTGATCGTTGATTTTGTTCCGAAAGGAACTTCTGCTGAGGATGCATTAAAACATATTAAATTGTGTGTGATTTTAAATGATACAACATTGCGCGGATTAATTCCTGATGAACTTGCAAGTGGTTTTGGATTTTTTCAAAGTAAGCCAAATAAAACCTTGTCACCATTTGCGGTGACTTTAGATGAATTGGGTTCGGCATGGCAAAACGGCCGAATTCATTTGCCCTTATTGGTTGAATATAACAAAAAATTTTTTGGAAAACCAAACGCCAAAGAAATGCATTTCCATTTTGGCCAATTGATCGCGCATGCGGCGCGTACGCGTGATCTGGCTGCGGGTTCGCTCATAGGCAGCGGAACTGTCTCGAATGTAGACGCTTCGATGGGTTCGTGTTGCCTTGTGGAAAAAAGGACACTCGAACAAATACATCAAAATGAGATTTCAACGCCTTACATGAGCGAAGGTGATACCATAGAGATAAAGATGTTGAGCGAATCAGGAGAAAATATTTTTGGACGTATTTATCAAAAAGTTCAGAAAATTTAAATTTCAATTTATTAGCGCATTATTGTGTTTGTCTTTTTTTTCAGGTTGTACGACTTTGGATTTAACATTACCAATTGCTGATCTTGAATCGCCGCAACACCAAGGCCGTTTGACGGGTTTTGGTGTTGAATACACAGGTGCCAGCGGACAATCGATTCAGTTAACGCCGGATGCATCGTTACGCCCCATCGCTTCGGCCACGGCCAAACACAATATTGAAAATATTTTTATTACTAAGCCAGGTATTAATGTTTATGTTTTGAATCGATTAACGTTCACGGCAGGTTTAATTGAATCAAAAAGTCCATTTTTAAAAATGAAAGTTTCGTTGTTAAGCGGTTACCGCGAAGACGGCGAAGCTGGACGGTGGCATGCATCGCTAGGAACAGAAGTCAGTTACCAGCGCGCAGAAAAATCTGGAAGTCAAAACGGAATCGGTGGTGCATCGGGTTTTCCGTGGAGTGGAAAATCTGATTTGTTGAATGGTAAAGTGGGCTTGTCTATTGGCTATCAAGTTTGGAAAAGATTCACTCCGTTCATCGGTTACAATTACCAACAGTTTCAGACCTACGGTTCGATTAATCAAACGGCTGCAGGCAGTGATCCCGGTGGACAATTTTCGTATCAACCAGAAATTGGTCGCATTAACACTGTTGGAATTGGTTTAGATTGGAAACCATCGCCAACTTTTTATATTATGCCCCAAGTTTTATATTATCACTTGAAATGGTACGACAAAGACATTTCTGATGTGGGTGGATCATTGAAAATCTGTTTTGTTCCTGTTCAATAATTATTTTTCGAAAGTTTAAATATGAAAAGCCATCAAATACATAAAAATTTTTTTAAAAACGCTGATCAACTGCGTAAACAGTTCGAAGAAAATTTTAAAAATGCCAGATCAACAGATTCAAAACGTTTTGTTTGGGATTATTGGTATTTCGAAGATCAATATCACCTGATTCGAACACCAGCGTCGTACTATTTTCAAAAAAAATTATATTCTGAATTTCATTCCAACCTTGTCCAGTGGGGTCGTGAAAATTTGGGTTGCCATGATATTTCTCCGCCTTGGCTCAGTTATTATGTTGATGGTTGTTTTCAAAATTTACATTCTGATGTGCCGCATGGGCCATGGGCATTTGTGTATTCATTGACAGAAAATCCAAAACATTTTCGCGGCGGCGAAACATTAATTTTAAAACCTGATGTATTAAATTACTGGCCGGGGTTTCAAGATCAAAACGATCGTGAATATCAAAGCTTCGTCGACCGAATCCCCGCAACATTTAATCAATTAACAATTTTTGATCCGCGCTTTCCACATGGTGTCACCGAAGTCAAAGGCACGCGCGATCCCTTAAAATCGCGCGTCGTGATGCACGGTTGGTTTGTCGAACCGCGTCCCTATGTTGTGGGTGGATTAACAACGGCGCAAACGCAAAAGGCTTTAGACCCTGCATTTTTTCAGTTGAACGAAGTTTTATCACAGGTTGAAAATTTGCACGGAACCTTGTCATTACGTTTGGAAATTTCAGCTTTGGGAAAAGTTCAAAATTACAAATTAGTTTCAAACACGGTGCTTTCGATTTACGGAAATTTGGCCGAAGAAAAATATTTGCAAAAAAATCTGAAACAAATTTTTTCGTTATTGCAATTTCCAAAGTCGAAGGCGGCTTCAAAAATAACGATTCCGCTCCTATTTAAATAATTTTATCGTTCCAAAGCAGTTTTAAAAATTTTTCCCAATGAAGGCATTGAATATCTTCGACAAATCTGTCTGCCGTATCAAAAGTAACCAAAATTCTGGATTTAAAATCACCTTCGGCTGCAATTTCTTTCAGACTTAACAAATGTTCTGATTTAACTTTTTTTGCAGACTTTACTTCAATGGCTATGTTGTTGTTAATCACAAAGTCGACTTCTTTTTGATCTGTGCTACGCCAAAAATTAAAATCATAATCAAGTCGTCGATAAGAAATATACGCTCTGATTTCTTGGGCCATAAACTGTTCAAAAGTTCTTCCGTAAACATCACTGTTTTGGTCTAAAATCTGCGGAGACTTTAAAATCGAATGAAGAACACCTGTATCGAAAAAATAAAATTTACTGCTGGCGATGGCTTTTCGGCTGCGCCCTTTACGCCAAGGCATTAATTGAAAACCGATCAGTGTATCCTCAAGCAATTCATAATATGATTTTACTGTGACTTCGCTGACACCAACGTCACTGGCGATATTGGCATAATTTGTCAGTTCAGAAGTAAACAAAGCTGCAGTTTCAAGAAATCGATGAAAGAAATCAATCTTCCTAATTTTAGCCTCAGTTTTAATTTCTTCATTTAAAAAATTATAGACGTAAGCTCTAAGATCTTCGTGCGGTTCTGAACTATTAAAAATAAATGGTAAGCCGCCGTTTCGCAAATAATTTGTTAAATTAAATTTTGTAATTTCTGCGTATGTTAATGGAAATAATTCTGATCTACGTGCACGCCCGCCTAATAAATTATTATTTGCATCCTTAAGCCTGCGAACGCTGCTGCCCGTTAACAAGAAATGAATACCGTATTCTTCGATCATAAAATGAACTTCATTTAATAAAATAGGAAGCTTTTGAATTTCATCAATGACAACAAATTTATCTTTTTTAGGATCAATGAGCTCGCGTAATTTGTGGGGTTCGGATAAAAGTTCCAGATAAATATCAGTTTTTAAAAGATTAATAACCTTGGTTTCGGCGGGGAATGTCTGTCTAATTAAAAATGATTTACCCGTGTTTCTGGGGCCAAACAAAAAATATGATTTTTGGTCTAACAGAGCCTTTAAATCAAGTATTCTATTGAAAATATTAGGTTTATTCGCATTATCCATATTCTAAATGTATATGTAATCTATTATAAAGTAAAGTTATACTTTGGATTTTAATTAATAATCCAAAGTATAACTTTGGAAAAATAAATAGATTTTGACAATTTGTCAGCAATCACGTATCAATTTAGCTTATGACGTTAACACAGCTTTCGTACATAGTTGCCTTAGATAAATTTAAAAATTTCGGGCACGCGGCCGACAGTTGCAAAATAACGCAACCGACGCTCAGTATGCAGATTCAAAAACTGGAAGACGAATTGGGTCTGATTTTATTTGATCGCAGTTCGCAGCCCATCAAGGCAACCAAGATGGGTCAAACTTTAATTTCACAAGCGCGCGTGATTTTAAACGAATCGCAAAAATTTAGCGATCTGGTTCAAGAAGACAAAGGTGAAGTCAAAGGCGAAGTGACCTTGGGGGTAATTCCGACACTGGCGCCGTATCTATTGCCATTATTTTTAAAAAAATTCAGCGAAAAACATCCGGCCCTGCAAATTAATGTCGAAGAATTACAAACCCATCAAATATTAGATCGTCTAAAAAATAATACGTTGGATATTGCGATTTTGGTTACGCCGATTGATGATGATAAATTGGTTTCGACCCCACTTTTTTATGAGCCATTTTTAATTTATATGTCTGAAAAAAATAATTTGTATTCAAAAACAAAAATTTCACAGACTGAACTATCGCAAAATGAAATGTGGATGTTGACCGAAGGCCATTGTTTCCGCGATCAAACATTGGCCGTTTGCAAAAGTAAAAAAAGATCAGCTGACGAGAAAAAAAATATTAAATTTGAAAGCGGCAGTCTTGAAACATTAAGGCGCATGGTGGATCTTGAAAATGGATTCACGTTAATTCCCTATTTAGCGACGCTAGAATATTCGAACACAAAAAAAATCAAAGAATTTATAAACCCTGTGCCTACGCGCGAAGTCAGTTTGATTCATTCTACATTTTTTAAACGAGATGCTTTGAAAAATTCTTTGGTCGAAGTGATTCAGAAATCTTTGCCGAAAGAAATTCCACACTTGCAGACAAAAAATCTGCAAGTGATCGATTTACCATTCGGAAAAAATTAAGCCGACAAATTAATCCGGAGTATTATGGGCGTCGATTGATTCAGGTTGCATAGCCGAATCTTCTAATGGGCCTGCGACATTTTCTTTGTTTGTACCCAGCGTACTTAGATTATTAATTTTATAAGTCTCCCAAGAAACTTCTTGGCCTTTTGAGTTTGCAAGTGCTGCGCGAACTAAAATATTTTGTGGTATTTGATCTTTGTATTTCGAAGATAAATAAGTTTTTAGTTCTTCTGTCGTGATTTCAGTTTTTGGCATAGTTGCAAAATTAACTTTTAAAACTTTTTTCAAACCTAAGGCTGATATTTTTCGTTGATCTGTTTGTTCGGTCATTGTTTCAAAAGATCCGTTGCCGTAGTCCAGATGGACTTGTGGCAGCACGATGTCTTTGGCAATTTCTTTGAAAGTGCCATCTTTGGGTAAAACATCGAATTGTGTTTTTCGATAAGCGTCGTATGTGCCCTTAGTGACTTGTTCATCAAGCCATGTTGCGTACTCTGCAAAAGTTACGCATCGCACATCGGGACGTGAACATGTAAACTGAGCGAATTCTTTCATGGCTTTCCAGTAAACGCCTTTGTTCCACTGTGAAAAGTGGTGACCTAAATTGACAGGTGCGCGATTACCAAAATAGTTCACGTTAAAATAATATTTATAACTATCTAAAACTTGATTCTTAAATTTTACAGCTTCGTCATCTGTTAAATCGGGCTTCGTTGCACATGCGGATTGGTAACACATCCAATTGTAATCCATCGAAAGCGTTGATTTAGCAGAGCCTGCAATTTTAATTTGACCCAAAGGAAAATTCCATCCGCCCCAACTTGAACGCTGCGGCCAATATGTTGGTGATGCTGATTTTGAAGTATCATATTTGTAATTAAATTTTTGTAACGTCGGCCACAAACCATCTGTCGTTGCCAACAGCGGAGCGCGAAACCCAACGACGTCTTCTTTTCTAAAATTCCAAACGAAACCTTTAGCATCTGTTTTGTTCACTGAATAAACATTAAAAAGCATATTATTGAATTGATTAAATTCAGATGTCCAATCCTCTTCGCCCCATGGCAAGCCAAATAATGGATTACCTTTATCGCGTCCCGAAGCATCGCAATGCGAATTTGCGTGCGATGCGATTTCGTGACCGTTGATAGAAGCTTTATTTGTTAATTGCGTTCTTTCAACAAACGAACCCGCTGGATTTGACCAGCCAATGCAGCTTGATGAAATGTTTAATCGTGGTGTTGAATAAACATTTTTATTTGGTTTTTCAATGTAATAAACAGGATTTACGAAATACGTAAATCTTAATTTTTTAACTCGATCATCAATTCCCTTTGTTAAAACAGTATCCGCAAACGCTTGTGATTCTTTCCAGAAATCTAAATTTAACGATCCATCAAAGGCCAAAATCACAAATTGCGGCGGTCGTTCCACCGTCGAACTGGGGCTGCGAAATTTTTTTGTTTGTGCGTCGTGATTTGCGATTTTTCCGAATGAAACGGTAGACATCAAATACATTGCACATAGGATCAGGCGAGAAAGCGTTTTCATCATAAGTGTTCCTTTTCTGTAATGTCTTAGTGTAGCTTTTCGAGTAAAAAATGTCTGTCAAAACTTTTGACAGGTTACAAAAGTCTGGCTGTGACTTAAAGTCTGGATTATGAATTTAAAGCTGAATTTTAGGTTGAATTTTAAGTCTATTTTAATCCTGATATTATCAGGTGGCATTTTGTCCTGCGCACCCGAAAAAAGCGGTTCATCATTTAATATAAAATCAGATCAATACGAAAATATTATCGGTGGCCAAGACCTAAGTCTTAAATCAGAAATGAGTCCAACAGTCGCAGTGCTTTTGGATACCAGTTCGGCGGGCAGTTTTTCAATCTGCACGGGTACTTTCATTAGAAAAAATATTATTTTGACGGCAGCGCATTGTGTACCAGAAAATTCTGAAGACCTCGCAGTTAAAATGGGAAACTCGTTATTTAATGAACAAGAAATAAAAACATTGAATGTCTTAAAAATTATTCGCCATAAAGATTATCAACCTGGAAAAAACGATCTAGCTTTAGTTTTAATTCAACCAGATAAAAATATTTTTATAAAACCTGCTGCGTTATCTGATGCAAAAAAATATTTTAAAAATAAAAATTTATTATTGTTCGGTTATGGTGATAACGAAATTGATGAAGCAGCTTCTGACGATTTAAAAGGGGCTGGCAGTTTAAGAAAACTAATCGTCAGTGCAGAATATATTTCTCACATAGAAAACAAATTCATCATTGATCAATCCCACGGTTTTGGTGCCTGTCATGGTGATTCGGGCGGACCGGCATTTATTTTAAATGCAAAAAATAAATATGTTCTGGCTGGTGTAGCTTCGGGTGTTCGTCAAACTGCAGATCAAACGGATTGCACGGGGCAATCCGAATACACTGACGTTTCAAAATTTCAAACTTGGATTTCACAAAGTATATCTGATTTCAACAGGAACTAAAACATCGGGATGCAAAGATTTTTTTACAGGACATGCATTTGCGACGTGTTCAATTTTACTGCGGTAATCGACTGAAATATTTTTTGACATTTCAATCACAGTTTTAAGTGATGCAATTCGACGCGGTCCTTCAGTGGTCATTACTTTTTCGACAGAAATTTTCGAACCGCGCACATCAACACCGTCGCGTTCTGCAACGATAGCAATTGTCGTTAGTATGCAAGTACCCAGCGCCGTCGCCATTAAATCAGTGGGAGAAAATTTTTCTCCCAAACCTTGATTGTCTTTGGGGGCGTCAGTTTCTAAAATTGAACTTGATGGCTCATGAATCGCTTGGCAATGAAGTTGACCTTGATACGTTGACGAAATTCTGACCATAAAGATCCTCTTCTTTCCAATTTGATAAATCAATTCCTAAGGCAATTGAAATGACTTCGTTGATGTGTGTGACTTTGTGAAAAATCATCTGTGACTTTACATCATCAGGCACATCTTTTAAATCTTTTTCATTTTTGTCGCACAAAATCACATCACGAACGCCAGCTCTGTGTGCTGCAATAATTTTTTCTTTGATACCGCCGACAGGCATCACGCGACCACGCAAACTGATTTCGCCAGTCATCGCCATTTTCGGATTCACACTGTGGCGTGAAACCAATGAGGCCAATGATGATAAAATTGTGATTCCTGCCGAAGGACCATCTTTGGGAATGGCTCCTGATGGCACATGCAAATGAATATCAAATTTATTAAAATCAAACGTCGGAGCCAAAACATTTAATCGGGCTTTAATTAATGATTTTGCAATTTGCGCAGATTCTTTCATCACGTCACCCAATTGGCCCGTGATAATTAAATCACCTTTGCCCGGCACCAGTGCGGTTTCAATAAATAAAATATCTCCACCGACCGGGGTCCACGCCAAGCCTGTCACAACACCGGGGCTTGCGACAATGTCGGTGACTTCATTTTGAAAGCGTTCGTTGCCGAAAACGTCTTCAAGGTCTTTGATTTCGATTTTTGTTTGTGTCGGCATTTCATTTTTTGTATTCAATTTATTTCGAACAACCTTTTCTGTCGCATGTCTGCAGAGCTGTGCGATTTTGCGTTGTAATTCACGAACGCCGGCTTCGCGGGTATAATGTGTGATTGTTTTTAATAATGTTTCATCGCTGATTTGAATTTGTTCTGCAGTTAATCCGTGTTCAGAAATTTGTTTCGGTATCAAATGTGATTTTGCGATATGAAATTTTTCTGATGTTGTATAGCCTGATAAATCAATGACTTCCATGCGATCTAAAAGCGGTAGCGGAATTCCTTCCAGACTGTTCGCGGTAGCGATGAAAAAAACTTTTGATAAATCAAACGGTGTATCCAAGTAATGATCCACAAAACTTGTGTTTTGTTCAGGGTCTAAAACTTCTAACATCGCTGATGCGGGATCGCCCGCATAACCACGCGACATTTTATCGATTTCATCCAAAACAAAAACAGGATCGTTTTCGCCAGATTTTTTTAGTGCAGCAATAATTCGACCAGACATAGCACCGATATAAGTACGACGATGGCCGCGAATTTCTGATTCATCACGAACTCCTCCAAGGCTGATTCTTTGATATTTTTTATTTAAAGCGCGAGCGATACTTTGACCCAATGAAGTTTTCCCAACCCCTGGTGGACCGATAAATAATAATATTGATCCACGTTTATCTTTTTTCATTTGTAAAACGGCTAAATGTTGCAGAATTCTTTTTTTAATTTTATCCAAGCCGTAGTGATCTTGATTCAAAATTTCTTCGGCCTTATTGATATCAAATTCTGTTTGTTCTGATGATTTGCTCCAAGGGAGGGACGTCATTAAATCTAAATGTGACCGGATCATTTGGTGATCGGGCGATTGTGAATTTGAATTTTGTAATTTTTTAAGCTGTTGATTTGCTAACTCGAGCGCTTCTGTAGGCATATTGGCGGATTCGATTTTTTTTCTGAATTCATCTGTCAGCGTTGATTCATCGCCTTCGCCCAGCTCTTGTTTTATAGTTTTCATTTGTTCGCGCAAAATATGTTCGCGTTGATTTTCGCCCAGTTTTGAATTTAATTTCTGCCTGATGTCTTGTTGAATATGTAAGCTGTCTTTGTAATTTTGCAGTAAATTTAATAAATGCATCACTCGCGTTTTTAAATTCGTCAGTTCTAATATTTTTTGTTTTTCAGCTAAGGCAATTTCTGCATTCGCTGCAGCTAAATGTGATAATAATGCTAAGTCTTCGATGCCCGCGATTAATTCTTGAACTTGGTCTGTGTTGGCAGGAATTAATTGTAAAACTTCGCGTGAAATTTGGCGCAGACTATTTAATAATGCCGATTGCGTGGCTTGATCAATATCAATGACGTCATCAATTTGTTCTGCATACGCTTCAAAAATTTCGCTTTCGGCTTTGAACGAAGACACTTTCATTCGGTAATATCCGCGAACGACAATAAAATAACCTGATTCGGCAGTGCCTTTGATGGATTCAATTTTACAAAGTGTTCCGATATCATTTAAATCATCAATATTTTCTACGTTTTGATCTGGATGAGTTTGCGACAGCGTCAATATCCAATTATTTTTCAGTGCCGCCAAATCGACAGCTTTGACGCTTTTATCGCGACCAACACGCAATGCCTGTGTGACTCCAGGGTACAGAACAGTATTTTTTAAGGGCAGAACCGGTATAGCGCCAATCGGCATAGACATAAAAGTCTCCTTTTCGTTAAAATCAATGTGTATTCGATTTAAATTTCGTCAAGGTAACAATATCAGTTACATTTAAATTAACGTTGTATACTGAGTGTTGTCACAGGCCAGACTTTCGTCATATAAAGAGCTATGAAAAATATTATAATATCTAGTGTATTGTTAGTTGGGTTTTCGTTTTTAAATTCTTGTACGCAATCCAAAGAAATCGGAAGCAAAGCGAATCCGTTAAAATTTTATTTGTTACCATCCCAAGACATGACGACGTTGCAAGACTCTGGAAAAATTTTAAAAAAATATCTGGAAAAAGAATTAGACATGCATGTCGAAGTTGAATTACCAACCAGTTACATCGCAGTTATTGAAGCCTTTGGGTCAAAACGCGCGGATGCAGCGGTGCTGAATACATTCGGATATATTTTGGCAAATGAAAAATACGGAGCCATCGCAAAATTGCGCTTAGTGAATCGCGGTCGCGATGAATATTATGGTCAAATCATTGTTCACAAAGACGGTCCAAAAACGATCAAAGAATTAAATAATAAAAAATTTGCTTTTGTCGATCCAGCATCGACATCGGGATATTTATTGCCAACCCGATTATTTCAGCAAGAGGGTGTTAAATTAAAAGAACATATTTTTGCAGGTCGCCACGATACCGTGGTTACTGCAGTTTATCAGCGTAAAGTTGATGGCGGCGCTACATTTTATACTCCGCCAGATGAAGATGGTACACCTAAAGACGCGCGTTGGATTGTTCGGGCGCAATTTCCAGATGTTTTTGAAAAAATTAAAATTTTAAAATTAACTGGACCAATTCCGAATGATCCACTGACTTTACGTAAAGATTTACCTGAAGAATTGAAAACAAAAATTGTAGAAGCGATGAAAAAATATATTAAAACTGACGAAGGTAAAAAAGTTTTAATGGATATGTATCACATCACAGATTTTAAAGATACGAATGATAAAGATTACGATACAATTCGTGGATACCTTAAAGACTTAGGTAAGACGGCTCAAGAATTTATGAAGTAGGTGTTTAATTCATAAATTCTTGAGCGTATTTTTCTGTGAATTAATTATATTTTCTTAAAAGGGCCTTAACCAAGCCCTTTAATTCAACCTGCTGCGGTTGGTACCACATCGAAGTTAATCGTGGATTCGCTGGTCGCAATTCAATTAATTTTTCCGTCGGGTGAATCGCTGGATTTTTTTTGTGAAAAAATCTTTTTACAGTAGCGCCGTCTTCGATGCTGGCAACAACCAGGTCGCCGTCACGCGCAGCTGCTTGTGAAAGCACGACTAAAAAATCTCCGTCAAAAATACCTTCGTCGATCATTGAATCGCCTTCAACCTTTAAGGCAAAATAATCACCGGGAGATTTCATCATAGAAACAGGAACATCCATAAATTCGTTATCTTGAATGCGCTCAATCGGAGAACCCGCAGCGACGCGGCCTAAAAATGGAATTGCTAAAACTTTTTCAGAATCATTGGTATCTTTGTATGTGTTCGAAGATTCTTTGGATTCGTTTAATCGTTGATTTAAATTAGCTTGAAAATCTTGTGACGAGTGAATTAAATGAATGGCTCGTTTTTGATTTTGCGGAATTTGCACATAACCTTTGCTTGATAATTGCTTTAAATAATTCTGCACAGAATTAAATGAAGCAAAGCCAAATTTGGTGCAAATTTCTTGGTACGAAGGCGAAATGCCTCGGGTTGTCAGTTCAGATTCAATAAAATCCAAAACCATGCGCTCTTTTGAAGTTAAAGGAGCGAGCGGCGTTGCTGACGTCGTATTCGATGTACTTTTTTCGGTTGTCTCTGGGAGGAGCTTTTTCATACACATAAGTTACACTGTAATTTATGTGTAAGTCAATAGCCTATTTCAATTAGTTTTTATATTTATCAAAAGACTGGACCTTGTCGGTGCTGGCCGGTGCTTTTGAAATTTTTTGTGAACCGGTTTCAGTGTGAGAATTCGGGGCAACTGAACAGTTCTGGTAAAGTAGCAGCATAAATGGATTTGCTATAAATAGAACTGCTAATAAAAAACTGCTTCGTTTTGTTGCCATCGTTGGCCTCCTTGGGCTTTGGTCTAGTGAGTGGTTTATTTCCTATCGGTTCGATTTGAAAAAACATGAGGACTTTTTTTCACAGTTATGTTTTGATTTGCGAAATGTTTTTTACAGCCATGTTTAACAGTCTCATTTTGATTTCATTTGTATTGTCAGGCGTGTTTTCAGTCTCAGTTCGAGCCTCTGAAACCGTATCAAATGTTGCATCTGGTGATGCGACACATGAAAAAAACAACATCAAAAGTTTTTGTGAATCACAGCTGTCGCTGCATAAAAGTTATTTCAAAGATCACGACATCAGTCAGGCTTGCAAAAAAGCATTAGCACTTGATGGCTGCAAAAGTGTGAACGGTTCACCCATTTTTCATATCGATGAAAAAGGTAAAAATGAAAAAGCAAAAAATATTTTGGTCTTCAGTTTAATCCACGGCGATGAAACAGATGCAGGAGTGTTGGGTCGTTACTGGAT
>CANBND010000055.1 GCA_947370945.1 Pseudobdellovibrionaceae bacterium
TGCATCTGATTTTGCAATTGAAATACTTGGCGTTGTTGTTCCTGTCGCTACACTGATTGGGCCGTTGCCGCTGACACTGGTCACCGTTCCACCATTTGAATTATCGCCACTAACAACCCAAGCACTGCCATCCCATTTGATCACTTGACCAACGCCGGCACCAGATTGATTTATTTTATCAAACGTAATTGCTCCTGCACTGATATCTGCTGACGTGATCGTGCCATCCAATATTTTTGCAGAGGTCACTGAGTTATCTAGTGGCGTTCGCTGATCCGCAAATCGCGCATCGTCGCCCGCAGCGACTGTTCCGGTCGTTGTTCCAACATTTAATCCAGCACTATTTCCTAATCCACTGACATCACTTGATGACAATGTCACCACACCCGTTCGACCCGCAACACTTGTCACTGCCGTTGATGGATTCACAGGAACGTATCCTAATTTTCCAGTGATATCTGTTGATGTCATCGTTGAAAAATTTGAAAGTTTATTATTAAACGTATTCCAATCTGTATTTGATAAATATCCCGATGTCGTTGTGTTCGCCTGCGCAATTGAAATATTTGGTGTTGCTCCGCCCGTTGATGACAACGGCACACTTGCAGTAACATTTGTAACGCTTCCAATGGATGGATTAATCCAACTTAAATCACCTGTTGCATTCGTCGATAACACCTGACCATTTGATCCAACAGTCGCTGGCAAAGTTAATGTGTACGGTGTTACACTCGCTGCTGCCACAATTGTGATTGGATTATTTGAAACATCATTCACTAAAATATTTCGGGTTGAAACATTCGTTGAACTTAATGTGTTCACTAAAATATTTCCGCTGCCGTCTCTTCTGACGATGGCACTTGCGGTATTTGCAGAAGTTGCAGCTTGAGTCAGGGTTGCACTTGTATTAAATGTTGATCTGTCGGCACTTGATAAATAACCACTGACTGTATTTGTTGCCAATGGAATTGAAACCGTTGGATCTGTTGCCGTACCACCAATTAAAATCGGACCTGTTCCAGCCAACACGCTGGTGACCGTTCCACTGCCGCTACCCGCCGGTGTTGCACATGAAAATTTCGGAGTTGGCGAAACCGCGGCCGCATCATAAGTTAAAAACTGACCCGCCGGACAACTTCCTGTGAAATCTGTGAACTTTAAAAAATCAGAGGCCAAATTATTACCTAATCGTTGCGTGTTATAAGACTGCATCGCATACGGAACAGCCGATAAATCACTGGGTGGCAATGTCTGCGCGCCCGTGCCATCATCGAATTGCACAATCACTCGACGCGTATCGTTACTTGACGGAGAATATGTACCACTCGCCTGACACGCATAACTGACCGTTGAATTATCAAATACAGCTTTTAGATTTCCACTACCAAATGTTCGGGTTCCCGAACCCATCTGGAGATTCACCATACCCTTGGATCCGGTCATATCCACACCACTGATGTCTTCGACGTAAATCACGCACTGTGAATCTGGCCCCGATGCAGGCTTTGGATAAATATAATAAAATCTGAAAAATACGTTCGCTGATTCAAGATTTGTACCATCCGGTTTTACGATCCGCGCCTGAAACGTGATCGTCGCAGGTGAAGCCATAACATTGATACCATTAAATAAAATCACAACTGCAAATACAAAAGATTGCACTAAACAATTAGTTTTAATTTTATGGTTTTCTGACAAGAACATAAACAACTTATCGGTTTATTTGTGATTAACTTAAGAAGCTTGATCTAATTCAATCTCAAAACTGGACAATCGTACCAAAATAAAACGATTTTAGTTTTTTTTATTTCTGCCGATAGTAAATCATGATGAAAAAACTGTTCATTATATTTATTTTTATTTCACTGCAATCCTGCAGTCCGTTTGAGAACTATTCCATGATTCAGTCGATAGGATCTGGCATTTCTGATTTTTTTGACAACAAAACAACAACTGTTGATTTCACTTCTGGCGGAGCCCAATCTGCACAAACAGGTGCGAATTACAAAGTGACCTATTCTTTTGCCTCTGCAGCCCAAAACCCAGTCTTGGTCACAAATAATGGCTACACTGTGATTTCAAACATTAAAACGAAGGCGACTTCAGAATAAAAATAGTGTAATTTATTTCTATGAAGTTATTTCGAAGACAATATTTTATTTATCCTGAAATTCAAAAACTGATTCTCATACAAATTGTTTTAGGCGTGGTCCTTTTATCAATCCTACAGATTTTTTGTATTTATTTATCAGTTCACTGGCTTGAACAAAGCACTAAAGTCAATTTATCGATACTTGTTGACGCCAGAGTCTTGGGACCATGGAAAAAATTATTATTTTTATCGTTAATTATACCATTAATGATCAATGTCATCTTGTCTGTTATGATTGCACTGTTTGTCTCAAATAAATTCGCTGGCCCTATTTATAGAATTGAAAAAGAAATTGATACTTATTTGAAAAATTCAGATCAGAAATTAAATCCTCAATTGAATGCTCAGTTAAATATTCAGCTCCGAAAAAATGATTATCTCAAATCATTGGCTCATAAAATTAATCGAATTGCTGAATAAAGAGTAATATCTGTACTTCTTTAATTATTTTAAGCTCTTGCAGCTAATCGTTCGAGCCGTCTTTTTTCAGCAGCAGCAAATCTACGCTTTTCAACGTCACCCGTTAAATCTAAAGCAGGAACTCTCGTCGGCTTTCCATCCGAACCCAAAGCCACAAACGTTAAATACGCCGAAGCCGTGTGAAACATTTCTGATGTTTTAGGATTTTCTGCATCAACGCGGACACCGACTTCCATTGACGTGCGCGAAGTAAAATTCACAGAGGCCTTCAGGTTGACAACCCATCCCCGTTTAATCGGAGCAATAAAATTTAATTGATCTATACTTGCGGTAACGACTTCGCGATTTGAATGTCGTTGTGCTGCGATGGCAGCACAGATATCTATCCATGACATAACAGTTCCGCCAAAAACTGTGTCTAATGAATTTGTATGTGACGGCAAAACAAGTTGGGTCATAATAACCTGAGACAAGCTGACTGCTTTTTTCTCATTCATATATGACCCAACAAAAATTCAATTTTTCTAAACCTGATTATGCGCCGATATCAGAATTACCATTGTTACGGTTCATACCGCCACCTGGTAAAGTGATTGTCGTGTTGCCAGCTGGAATTGTAGCAACTGGAGCTTGTGTATTAAATGCTGTCGCGCCAACTGGCTGAACGGCTTCCATACGAGCTTCAGATTCAACAAAACCCAAGTGTGGTAAACACCAAACAATTAACTGAGCACGAGATTTAACATTCATTTTCTTGTAAATGTTAGTTAAGTGAAACTTAACTGTTTTTTCAGTTACAAATAATTGATTTGCAACTTCTTTATTCGAAAGTCCTTTAGAGACTAGCTCTGCAACTTCCGACTCACGATTCGACAGACCCTTTTGTATTAATACATCTCTGAGCATCCTTGCTCCTCCTGCTTAATTGTTTTTAGTACCTTTTAGCTTTAAATTTTTAGATTGAAGTTAATTTTTCGTATCTACTCTTAAGCTGATCTCAATTTCCTTATCAAGATTTTGCACACTCGTAAACACCAACAACCTGACTTTAAGTCTGACAGACTTTCGAAAGAACGCAATACCTTAATCTTATTTTTTTTATAAAACTAGACCGAGCTTTTCGTCTTGAAAAACCTTCTGCACCACTTATATTCGATTAAAAATAAATTTTATGTTTCATTAACCAACTTCGCACAGACTTTTGTCTTTATTACCGCGAAAAGTCATAGTAATTTAATTTCAGTGAATTCATCAAAAAATAATCCCGAAAATTTAATCGCAGAAATTGAAATTTCAAAATTATTTTCCGCAATTTTAAAAACAAATTTAAATTTCAAATCAGATCAATCAGAAAAAAAAATCGAATTCACAAACAAAGTTTTTTCTGTCGGTGGATTTGTCAGGGACCAACATCTAAATATTTTTTCAAATGACCTTGATCTGGTGATCGAATTAAATAACGGAGCCGAACTTTTTTCAAATTACATTCACAACCAGTTTCAAACTGAAACCACCAAGCCTTTTCAAAAAGGCCTAGGCTACCCGATATGGTCATTTAAATTTACTGACGATATTAATTATCAAAATGTGGTCTATAAAACTAAAAATGGTTCTGTCGATTTTGCCGATAGCCAAAAAGAATGTTTTCCTGATCCAACGACCCGACAACGAATCACAACCTACGGAAATTTAACCGAAGATATCCAACGGCGTGATTTCACTATTAATATGTTGGCTGAAAATTTAACAACGAATGAAATTATTGATCTGTCAGAATCTGCAATCAAAGATTTACATGCCAACCTGATTCAAACTCATCCAAAAAGCAATCCCGACCAAGTTTTTGCGGATGATCCGCTTCGAATGATTCGCGCTGTTCGATTTTCTTGTAAATACAATTTTCAAATTGCCCCCTTAGTTAAAGATTCAATTCAAAAAAATGCCTCTCGCATCGAAATTTTATCCAAAGAACGCATATGGGATGAATTTAAAAAAATCATAACAAACAAAAATATTTTCCAAGCTTTGCAGATGCTTAAAACACTTGATCTGCTGAAATATATTTTTACAAATCCTGATCGGCTAAATATATCAAATTCAGAGTTCGAAATTGCTGCAGATAATTTGGCTTTAAATCTTGCGGTGCTATTTAAAAACTTCTCCTGTAACGAAGCCGAACAAATTTTAAAAGAGCTTAAAACTGAAACCGGCACACGCAAACATGCATTACTGATTCTGTCTGCTGTTAAAGACTCTCCGTCAAACATAACATCGGTTCGCCAATTTGCGCGCACTTATTCGGATCAACTGCAAGACGTACAAATTTTAATTCCCGCACTAACGCCGATACTTACTGCAGCTTTAAAAATACCCCTGCAAATGATACCTAAATTAAATGGTCACGATGTGATGAATTTGTTTAATGCTCAAGGTGCACAAATTCAAAAAATTCTATCGGAGGCATTAAAAATCGAAGACGAATTGATTTTAAAAACACAAAAAAAATATGACGATCCAGAATTACAGACTGCAGTCCTTAATAGACTGAAAGCTTTGTTTATAAAATGATACAGTCATTGCTTGAACAATTTAAAGTCGATTTCAGTTTCGATCAAATTTCTACAGCAAAATTAGAAACGCCAATCACAATTGATTTCTATGAAAAATGGCTGAAACAAAATTATCACGGTGAAATGACATATCTTGAAACGCACTTACCTGCCAAAAAATCGCCCCAATTGATTCATCAAAATTTAATATCCGCCATCACTGTTGCTCAATCGTATTTTCCGGCACCAGAACCAACAATTGAAAAATATCCTGCACGCATTGCGATGTACGCCCAAAATAACGATTATCATTTTTGGCTTAAAGAAAAATTGCAAAAAATGATTCTGGCTTTGCAAGAAAAATTTCCGAACGAAGTTTTTTTAGCCTACACAGATTCAGGTCCAATCTTAGAACGCGATCTGGCGCAAAAATCGGGCCTTGGTTGGTTCGGCAAAAATACGTGTTTGATTCACCCCAAGCATGGCAGTCTTTTTTTTATCGCAGAAATTTTAACCAGCTTAAGCTTTGAAATGAAAACTGAAAACGAAAAACATCCCCCATCGCAGATCGAACCTATCCCCGATTTTTGCGGAACCTGCACAAAATGCATTGAAATTTGTCCGACGAATGCCATCAAAGAACCCCATGTTTTAAAAGCCGATGAATGTATTTCGTATTTAACAATCGAGGCTAAAACAGTGCCGCCTTTACATCTACGTTCAAAAATAAGTGATTGGTTTTTTGGTTGTGATTTGTGCCAAACGATTTGCCCTTGGAATCAAAAAATCTTCAGACAAAAACAAATTCCAGCACAAAATGAAACTTCGACTGAATCTTTTTTAAATACACAGAACCAAACCGAACAAATCGAATTTTTCAGACAAATTCTGACCAGTTCAAATAAACAAATTCAAAAAAGATTTTTTAGGACGGCCTTATTTCGCGCCGGAGGATTTGGATTAAAAAAGAATGCACTGATCGTCATAGGAAATAAAAAAATATCTGAACTTAAAAATGAAGTTTCAAATCTATCCACAGATCCAAAACTTCGTGAACTTGTTGATTGGTGTTTAGCGCAACTCACGCCAATTCATAATTGATGCTGCATTTATTTTGTATATAGATCCTGCAGGCACTACAAATACAGTATTTGTCCAGGTCACTTGGTTTCCACCTTGATCATGAGCCACCTCAAGCCCATCAACATATGCGAATATCCAATTAATTTGACTAATTGATACCATTATTGGCTTGCCGGTATTGTTGACGTAATCAGTGTTATTCACCCTTAGCGAAGTCATATCCTGCCAAGTTTGTCCAACACCCAAACCACCCCCGCCACCCATTGTTGCCCACACACCCGATGAATTACAAAATACTGGAGCATGTGCAGCAATATCATAACCAAAAGAACCTTCGCCACTGCATACACCACCCGTAGCAACACCCGCAGATCCTGGTCGAATATTACCTGCAACATCTAGTTTACTCTGAGGATCATTCACACCAACGCCCACGTTTCCGCCACTAAAAAATATATTCGAAACATTACTCGGACTTGCCTGCCAAAATCCATCGCTCGATATGCCCATCGAAAAACATTCTATTACATTTCCTGAAACATCAGTTTTTACTTTTAATGTAATTATATCTGGCTTAATCTCTTTCACCGTTCCTGTGTCTGAAGCTTTGGATAATTTTATTTTAAAATCCGCATTACCTTGAGTCGTATAACCGGCATCAGCCACCCAATGACTAATAGCGAATTCTTTGAACGTTAACATTTCAGACTTGTCATTGGTGTTTAATGCATATCGTACAGTGTTTGATGCATCTTTAACTTGCGATACTGGAAAGCCAGTTTGTACGTTTCCACCACCAAAAGAATTTAAACAAGCTACTTTATTATTTAATAAATTTCTGATTTCTGCAGTCACTTCACGCTGCTGATCTTTCGCTTGAATGCCCGCTTGCTGTCTCATCGCCCCCGTTAACATTCCTGAAATTCCCGCAGCCATGATCCCGACAAGGCCAATCGCTATCATCACCTCGACGATACCGAACGCTTTTTGTTTTAAATGTTGGTTGGCTAAGTGCAATTTTATCTCCATAATTTAATAAGTTTTTATTTTAGTGGCAAATTTTACACATCTACTCAATTTAAACAATCCCCACAGCTTGCTTCCAAGCCTCGCTGGGTTCAATCAGTTTCCGTGAATCTAAATCAAAAAAACCAACTGTAAATGTTGCCTCACAAGCGACATCATTTTTTGAATTGAGCATCTGTTGTTTGAATTGGCCGATTTTGCCTTTTTGGCCTAATGTTTCAAAATTAATTTGAATGGTTTCGCGCAGTTTTAATTCTTTCATGAATTTAATTTGAATTTCTAAAACGACGGGGCCTTGACGTAGACTCATCACTTCTTTCATTCCATATCCACGATCAGTGATTAATTGCCAACGGGCCTCTTCGAATAATTGCAAATAAATGGCGTTATTGACGTGACCAAAAGTATCTAAATGATGTTCTTTAATTATTAATTCGTAATTTTGCAGCACAGTATTTCAATCGCTAGTTAATTAAAAAACCAAAGGTCAGCATCGGATACGTCGAATCAAATGTGTAATTCGTTAATGCGGGATCAGAATCTCGTTTTGAATAACTGGTTTTTCGGTATGATAAATTAATTCCCAAATAAAAGTTGGTTGCAAACATTTCAGAAAACCCTGCATCAAGTTGCGCACCGGTTCCATTTCTAAAGTCATTGAACGATTCATTAAACCGATAAAAACCACGCAGATTAATACCATTCTGAAAAAAATATCCCACACCCGCCGCCGCTGCATTACCGTTCGTTGAACCATTGATATAACCCGAATTTCTCGTTGAATATTCTGCGCCTAAATACATACCCATCGCAAACAAATATCCTAATTTCATATCGTAATAAGTCTCGTTTGATTTTGACTGCATGTAGTTTACAGGATCACTTGAGCCTTCGCTTTGTCCGTAATAAATTGCAAAATCAAAAAGTCCGCCACCCTTACCACTGCCACCGCCGTGTGATTGTTGAGACCGTGTCGACTGCGCCAAAGAAATTTCAGAATTTAAAATCAAAAACACCAAAAGACTTAATGCTAAAAATAATTTCATTAACCACACCCTTGTTTTATCTTTATGTTACTTTTGTATTATAGAATGAAAAAAATTCAAAATTTGAATAAAATCATGCTATTAACGCAATGCGTTTGGCTGAGCTTAGTGACAACGTCGCTTCCAGCATGCTCTTTACTCATTATGAACATAAAGCCAACTCGGATTTCGGATTTAAAAATCACCACATTTGTTATGTTTTTTTTCTTTCCTATATTTTTATTTTCGTTTTCACCGCTCCAAAGCCAAAAAGTTTTTAGCGGCAAATTAGTCAAAAAAAATTCAGCCTATTGTCTACAAACTTTTCCAGCTACTAGTGCTTCAATAAAATATTCACTCAAATATTCATCTGCAGTGATTGAAACAGTCATCAATCGACTGGGCACAGACGATTTTATTTCTGTGCAGGCCGAGGACACTTCAACAGCATCAGAAAAATCTCTAACTATTAGTAGCATTAACTATGTGGGCTTGAGCGTTTTGATTGGCACTTGGATCGGCGATGACAAAGTCTGCTACAATTTTAAAAATTTTACGACTCTATCTATTTTTAATCAAAATGCATCTGGAGCATGTGTAACACCCGTAAACACAACAGACCCCTTGATCATACGTAAAATGAATTATTTTGTAAATCCAGATGATTTGGTCTGGACGCTTTTGATTTCGAACTTAAAAACACGATACGCCGCAGAATTATTAATAAACAATCAAAAATCTGTGCAATTAAATTTGTTCAGCGAAGAAACAGGAGCTATTCTTAGAAAAACAATTCTAAGGAGATAATTTGTTCCTTCCAACAGCTCGTGAATTATTTTTCACAAAAAATGACCCGTCTGATTTACGCCTTGGTGATATTTTTAAATCGACCACAGATAATTTCAATGCCGATGATTTTCTGATATTCGGATACCCGGATGATGAAGGTATCAAATTAAATGGCGGCCGATTAGGGTCAGCATTAGCTCCACCATTGATACGCCAATTTTTATACAAAATGACTTTGCCTGAAAACTACTTCAAATCAGATCGAAAAAAAACACAGTATATTGATCATGGTAATCTTGAAATTGTCGGCGATCTTTATTTGCGGCACGAACACGTTAAAAATACTTTACTTCAATCCTACAAACAAAAAGCAAAAATTATTTCACTCGGCGGAGGCCACGATTACGGATACCCCGACGGTGCCGCGTTCATTCAGCATTTCACAGCGACACAAGGCCATAAAAAACCTTTGATTATTAATTTTGATGCACATTTAGATGTCCGTTCTGTTGTTAAAAATTCGATGCAAAACCTGAATAGCGGAACACCTTTTTATCGCTTGCTGAGTGAATTTAAAAATAAATTTAATCTGCTGGAAATTGGTTTGCAAAAACAATGTAATTCTGTCGAACATTGGCGCTGGGCCAATGAACAGGGTGCCGAAACTATTTCATTAGACAAAATTTCAGAAAATGGTTGGGATGTTGTTTTAAAAAATAAAATGATTCAAAATTTAGATTCAACAACACCTGTGTTGATCAGCTTTGACATTGATGCGCTGACCGCTGCAGAAGCCGGTGGCTGCAGCCAAGCATGGGCCACGGGCCTGCATATTTCTGATTGTTTACAGTTTTTAAAAAAATTATACAAAATGGCTGATGTTCGTGGTTTTGGTATTTACGAAGTTTCGCCGCCATTGGACCGCGATTTTCAAACTTCGAAAACCGCAGCGCTGTTAGCCCATCATTTTATTTTTAATTCCAAGGCCTGACCGATGAAGGGCTTTGGCAGCGACAATCATTCTGGTATGCACCCCGAAATTTTAAAAAAATTTATCGACGCCAATGTCGAACACTCACCCAGTTATGGGACTGATTCGTACAGCGAACAGGCCATCGAAATCTTCAGAGCCCATTTTGGCAAACAGTGTGATGTTCATTTTGTATATAATGGCACCGCCGCAAATGTTTTGTGTTTACGCGCAGCAGTTAAAAATTATGAATCGTTTATGTGTTCTGACGTTAGTCATTTAAATATCGACGAATGCGGAGCCCCCGAATTTTTTTCTGGTAAATTGATTCCGGTCAAATCTGCAAATGGAAAAATTATTTTTTCCGAACTGGAAAAACATTTAATTCGAAAAGGCGATCAACATTACAGCCAACCACGACTGATCAGCCTGACCCAACCTACAGAGTTAGGAACGTGTTACAGTTTAAATGAAATTCAAAATATTGTGACGCTGGCAAAAAAACACAATATGTACATTCACATCGATGGCGCACGTTTAACGAATGCCGTCGTGCACTTAAAAACCACATTCAAAGAAATGATTACAGATCTTGGTATCGATATAGTTTCATTCGGTGGTACCAAAAATGGTCTGGCTTTTGGAGAAGCCGTTTTAATTCTAAATAAAGACCTTCAAAAAGATTTTAAATACATCCGTAAACAATCTGCACAACTGCCCTCAAAAACACGATTTATTGCCAGTCAGTATTTGGGGTATTTCGGAAATGATTTGTGTTTTCAAATCGCACAGCATTCGTTAAATATGGCGCTGCTGTTACGCAAAAATATTGAAGCAATAACTGAAATCGAAATCACTGAACCCACCGAAAGCAATGCTGTTTTTGTGAAATTGCCGAAACATTTAATTTCGATATTGCGCGAAAAATATTTCTTCTATGTCTGGAATGAAAAAACGTACGAATGTCGTTTGATGATGTCGTGGGATACAACCCCCGAAGATGTTCAGGGGTTTACTAAACTTTTACTCAAAAATTTAAATGGACTGAACGTCATTTAAAACAATTGCAGCGTGACCTTCGGCTTTGACCTTGCGGTATTCTTTAATCAAATCACCTGTCACAGAAAAAATAAATGTCGAACGCTCGATACCTAAAACAGTTTTGCCGTACATGTTTTTTTCTTTGATGACATCAAAATATTTACAAAATTTTTCATCGATATCGCTTAACAATTCAAAATTGTAACCATATTTACAGATAAATTTATCGTGCGATTTCACAGTGTCACGTGATATGCCGAAAACTATACAGTTGGCTTTTTTAAAATCAGGCAATAATTTATTAAATTCGTGACCTTCGATCGTACACCCAGGAGTATCGTCTTTGGGATAAAAATACAGAACGATATTTTGTCCGGCCAATTTAGCTAAATTAACAGTATCTCCTTTTGAATTTTGGATATCGATTTTGGGAACAGATTTAACGCCCGACATTTTCGACACCTTTTTGATTGGCTTCTTGGTCGTTTTCATTATGACTGTCTTTTTGATCAAGGTTTTCTGTGCTGCTTTCAGCGGGGCTTTCTTTTTGCTGGTCTGTTTTTTCGTCTTTGCTTTGGTCTTTGTCTTGATTTTTACTTGGGCTGTTGTTTTGTTTTTTTTCGGCATAATTATCCTCTGTTTTAATTTCTGTATTTAAATTTTTTACGGGCTGTTGGTCGACGAAATCATCGCGAACTTTTAACTCTTTTTCAATAATTTTTATTTTACCGTCGAAAGGAATACTTAACTTTAATTTTCGATGTTCGACCAAATTTTTATAAAAACCACCTTCAATATGAACTTGTTCTGTTGCTGCTTGATCGAAAACAAATTCTGACAATCTCAGTTCTTGGACTTGCTGTGTATCAACAACATAATTTGTATTTTCACAGGACAAACGTTTTACTTTATCATTGGTCGTATCCAAAATCAGAAGGCATTCTCGGTCTTTCGCCGTCAGTGCGACACTCGGTCCAACAATCGATCCCCATTCTTTAGTAAAAAAACGAATTCTATTTTGATTGGGAATTTTAAAATCAATTTCAGCCAATAAAATTTTAGGCTTTAAACACTGCTGAAATATCTGTAACACGTTTTCAGTTTGTTGAATTGAATACAATTTGCAATCAATCGCCGCAAAATTTTTTTTGATTCCACTATTTTGATCTAAAATAGTACTTAGGACCTCAAACTGAGTCATCAGCAGACTTAACTGAGGTCTGATCGTTTTTAAAATTTCACGTTCCAAGCTGGCTGAAAATCGTAAACCATAAGCCATCGATTTGATTTTCTTAATTTTGTCCGAATCCATAGATGCAACGGGGATGTTAAGATTTGATAAATTTTTTGCTTTATTTTCGTAAGAATCTGGCTGGTTTTCAGTTTCAACTGTTTTATTTTTCGTACATGCACTTGAAAAAAGCAAAATAAACAAAATTAAGACTCTAAATGTTAGCGCTATGATCTGCATGGTCATATTACAATATCAAAATTTCTCGTTTTCAACATAAAACTGTGTTGTGATATTCTTATGCAAGAATATATTTGGACAAAAAATTATCCGGCCGCTGTTACTCAAAAATTGGATATCGATCAATACAAAAATATTTTAGATGTCTTTGATGAATCTGTTAAAAAATACCGGAATAAAATGGCGTTTTCAAATTTTGGCGCTGAGATATCATATCAACAACTTGATGTGCTGTCTGGTCAGTTTGCGTCCTATTTACAAAATACTTTGGGCTTAAAAAAAGGCGATCGCATTGCCATTCAATTGCCAAACGTATTGCAGTATTCGATTGTGATGTTTGGCGCACTTCGTGCTGGCCTTATTGTCGTCAACACGAACCCACTGTATACGGCGCCCGAAATGAAACATCAATTTAACGACTCTGGTGCGACAACAATTGTCATACTGGCACAATTTGCACATTTGCTTGAAAAAATATTACCAGAAACAAAAATTCAAAATATTGTTGTGACATCAGTCGGCGATCAGCTGCCGGTCATTAAAAAAACTTTGATCAATTTTGTGCTTAAAAAAATTAAAAAGATGGTGCCCGATTACAATTTAAAACATCACACATGGAGTGATTGTTTAACTTTGGGTTCAGCAAAAACATACTTGCAACCTGAAATCAAAATCACCGATACCGCATTTTTACAGTACACCGGCGGAACAACGGGCGTCAGCAAAGGTGCCGTTCTTTCACATAAAAATATTATTGCGAATATGTTGCAGATTTGCTCGTGGATGAAACCTAAATTGATCGAGGGCGAAGAAATTTCACTGGCACCTTTGCCATTGTATCATATTTTTTCACTGACAGTCTGTTGTTTGGCCTTCATGAGGTACGGAGCTAAAAATATTTTAATCACAAATCCTCGTGATATTCCTGCATTTATTAAAATTATGCGCAAAGAAAAATTTACGATTATGGCCGGTGTAAATACTTTATTTAATGCTTTGGCAAACCATCCTGATATTGCAAAAGTTGATTTCACAGAAGTCAAAGTTTGCGTCGCCGGCGCCATGGCTTTACAAAAAGCTGTCAAAGAAAATTGGAACAAAGCCACGGGTACAAACGTGATCGAAGGTTACGGTTTGACTGAATCATCACCCGTTGTTTGTTGTAATCCGATTGATGGCACTGATCGTGTTGGAACAATTGGATTACCTGTTCCTGAAACTGAAGTTAAAATTATTGATGATGATGGAATTGACATCACCAATAAGCACGAAGCCGGCGAACTTTGTGTTCGTGGCCCGCAAGTTATGTCGAGTTATTACAATCGCCAAGACGAAACCGATAAGGTTTTAGTGGATGGCTGGCTTTTAACTGGTGATATTGCATTCATGGATAAAGATGGATTTTTTAAAATCGTGGATCGCAAAAAAGACATGATTTTAGTTTCAGGTTTTAATGTTTATCCAAATGAAATCGAAGATGTCTTATCAAAGCATCCAAAGATCTTAGAAGTCGCAGCTATTGGTGTACCTGATGAACACTCCGGCGAAGTCGTAAAGGTGTACGTCGTTAAAAAAGATCCTTCTCTGAATGAAAAAGAAGTCATCGCCTATACGAAAGAATTTTTGACGAACTACAAAATACCAAAACATGTCGAATTTATAAACGAAATTCCGAAAACGAATGTGGGGAAAGTTTTAAGACGAGCCTTACGAGATCTTAAAAAATAATTTTTAAGATCTCGGCTTGGATTTCTGAAAATTTTTGATTTAAATTTTAATTACGCTTTCTTCGCCCAAGATGAACACCATCCTGTTTGCGCAACCACTTTGCCTGCTGCAAAAGGCATTGAACAAGGTGCTGCTTTGACTCCACCAACTGAAACTTCTTTTGTTTTGTCATAAAATGCACAACCTGAACATTTTTGATCAGCCCATTTCACACCTGCGCGCTCAGTTTGTAAGGCTTTGTCCGTGATATCTTTGTGATTAGCACCGTAATTGACAGCTTTCGCTTGAGCATCTTTTGCATCGACCAAAACGGGTCCTGCTGCTGCAGTATCACCGCCACGTTTACGTTCAGCACGTGCGATCGTTGGCAAAATTGCAGCGATACCTGTTAATGTAACGATTGATGTTAATAATTGTCTTCTGTTCATGACATACTCCTGTGATAGGTTTGTTTTTTGATTTTTTTTAGCTTACTCTTTCTCAGTTGGTTTTCAATTGATTTTTGTATTTGAGGAACTCTTGATATGCACATTTGGCAAAACACACAGATTCCTATTTTGCAATTGGGTTCTGATTTTTATGACACTGTTCTGCCCGCTCAGTTTACAGAAAAAAAATTACGTTACATAAATAAAAGTTTAAACTTAGAATTTTCAACAGATCATCTTTGGAGCTTTTCTAATCTAGAAAATAATTTGCCAAATTGTCTAGCCCTCAAATACCATGGGCATCAATTTCAACATTACAATCCTGATATTGGCGACGGTCGCGGATTTTTATTTGCACAAATTTTAAAAAATAATCAATGGTATGATCTGGGCACCAAAGGCAGCGGCACGACACCCTATTCACGCAGTGGTGACGGAAAATTAACTTTAAAGGGCGCTGTGCGCGAAGCCTTGGCCACAGAAATGTTATCCGCATTAAATGTTGATACCAGCCAAACCGCATGTATTTTTGAAACCGGAGAAAATTTAGACCGCTCCGACGAACCTAGCCCGACACGTTCTGCCGTACTAACACGATTTTCTCGTGGGCATATTCGCATTGGCACATTTCAACGGTTGGCGTATTTCAATCAAATTGAAAACATCAAAAAATTAACTTCATATTGCATGAATTTTTATTATCCAACAGAATTTAAAATAATTGATCCTGAGAACGAAAATTTATTGGCAGCGCGATTTTTTCAAAGCGTCTGCGAAAAAAATGCCGATCTGGTGGCACAGGTCATGATGGCTGGTTTTGTTCACGGCGTTTTAAATACCGACAACATCAATATATCGGGTGAATTATTTGATTACGGCCCTTATCGGTTTATGCCCGACTACGACCCCACATTTACAGCGGCCTATTTTGACCA
>CANBND010000056.1 GCA_947370945.1 Pseudobdellovibrionaceae bacterium
TTCATGTCGTCTTTAAAACCCATATCAAACATGCGATCGGCTTCGTCAAAAACAACGGCGCGAACTTTTTTGAAATCGACGTGATGTTCTTTAAAGAGATCAATCAAACGACCGGGCGTCGAAACAATAAAATGTAATCCATTTTTTAAAGCTTCTTTTTGTTTTTCGTAACCAGTACCGCCGTAAAAAGCGTGTGATTTTAATCCACAACCCAAAGTTAATTTTTCGACGTTTTCATGAATTTGATCTGCCAATTCGCGGGTCGGGACCATAATCAAAATTGTTTGAAATGGTTTCCAATCCGTGAAGGCTCGTTGGCCTGTGGGATCTGTTTCTGATTTTAAAATTCGTTCAATCAAAGGAATCAAAAATGCAGCGGTTTTTCCTGTGCCTGTTTGCGCAAGACCCGAAATATCTTTGCCGATAATAATATGTGGAATGGCTTGTTCTTGAATCGGAGTTGCTTCTGTGTAGCCCAATTGATCGATAGCGTTCTGTAGACGTGAATCTAAATTTAATTCTGAGTATTTCATAGGTCTTTGATAAGCTTAGACCCCCAAAGAGTCACTAAAATTTTAGCTAGCCAGTCTATACAAAGCCTTACTCGTGAGTCTTATAAAAGTCTCTGAGTGCTTGAACGAACTCATCATGCTTTTCATAGTGCACCCAATGACCCGCATCACGAATTTCAAGACCTTGGATGTTCGGATTTACAGCTAACATTTTTTCAAATGTCTCTTGTTTCAACACATGCGAATGCTCACCACGCACAAGCAGCACGGGCATTTTAAAATTTGAAATCTCAAGCCAACGATCTTTTTTATGGCCTTCTTCGACAATTTCATAGACTGCATTTTTTGAAAATTTCCAGTCGTATTTTCCGATCAAAGGTTCTGCTGTTTTTTCTTCTAAATTCGCTTGTAAAAATGTTGATAAAATCGACATTGGCTCTTTAGATTTAAATTTTTTTGCAAACTCTGAATCAAAATAATTTTTAATATCTGATTTTGATTCAAATGGAACTGGAATCATCTCGAGCATGTCTTTGTAATAATCAACTGCCGTTGAATTTGCATCTGGCCCCATGTCTTCGATTGTTAACGTACGTACTTTGCTTGCATAACGATCAGCAAAGACCATCACATTTCGGCCGCCCATCGAATGCCCGACTAAATGAAACGAATCCCAACCTAACTCGTCTGTAATTTTGTTCAAATCTTCAGCGAAAATTTCTGGCGAATATCCATGTTCGGGCTTGAACGACCTTCCGTGTCCACGCTGATCATAGATCAGGCATTGAAAATCATTTTCTAATCTTGAGGCGATTTTTCGCCAGTTCGCAGCAAAAGCCATCAAGCCGTGAACAAAAACAATTCTGTTTTTTTCATTGGTACCTAACACCGAATAATGAAAGCTTTCTAAAAATGACATTCTTCGTACTGTACATGAAGTCATATCTCATTTACAAAATATATTGATGTCATTAGACCAAATTTCTTTTTATAAACAAAAACTCAAAGCTGCACACGATGACATCGATGCACAAGCTATTGGTATAATCAAACGTCTGAAAGAATCCAATTTTGATGGCTATATTGTTGGCGGAGCCGTTCGTGATTTATTGGTCGGTTTAAAACCCAAAGATTTCGATATCGCCACAAATGCGCTTCCGAACGAAGTCAAAAAAAAGGTCTCTTACTGTTTTATTATTGGCCGCCGATTTAAATTAGTTCACGCACGTCGCGGTGATAAAATTTTTGAAATAGCCACTTACAGACGCGAAGCAAAACCCGAAGAGCTTTCCACCGAAGTTTCAATTGATTTACCCTTTGTTGAAGAAAATTTTTTCGGAAATTTAAAAGAAGATTCTTTTAGACGCGATTTTACAGTGAACGCTTTGTTTTACGATCCCACAACAGAAGAACTGGTCGATTACTGTGGTGGGCTTTCAGATATTCATTCACAAACTTTGCGAATGATCGGCGATCCCACAGAGCGCATTAAAGAAGACCCCATACGAATTTTGCGCGCGATCAGATTGTCACAAAAATTAACTTTTCAATTAGAAAGCACTTTGCGCGAAGCCATTTTAATGAACGCCGAAGAAATTCAAAAAGGCGTTTCTCCACGTCGCAGAGAAGAATGGATTAAATTTTTCAGACTTGAAAATATTGAATCTGCATTGTGGGATTTATTTGATTTGGATATTTTCAAACAAGTTCTGCCTTCGTTTCATGAATTGTTTCTGAACGAACACCAACGTGAAGAATTTTTATGTTACACTCGTAAGTTTGATGAGTTGGGTTTCAACTTTCACGACACAGTTGAATTGTTTGCAGCCGTTATTTATTCATATTTATTAGCCACAAATGAACATTATTCAAAAATAAAAATCCGCGAATTGTCTGACGACAAAAAATTTCAAGATTTTTGCAAAGATGAGTTGGGCGCGTTCAAAGCCGAAATGATTTCAATCGAAATTTCTATTGGCTTTATTTATTACCTAACAAAAAAAGAAACTTACTTAACCAAAGGCGAACGCCGCCAAAAAGCGTTGCTTTATAATCCTCATTTTAATTTGGCCATGAAGCTTGGCTTACTGTCTGGCGAATTAACATCGATTGATTTTGATTTTTGGATGAGCGAAAAAGAACGCTATGCCAACCCCGAAAATTCAACAATTTAAAGCCTTAGTGTCTCGATTTTAGACGATTTTCAGCCCCCAGAATCGTTATATAAGCCATTGTTCGGCTCTGATTTTGTAATATAAAATTTGAATGAAAAAGCATTTGTTTTCCGTTTTATTTATCTGTTCTTTGATCACAAGCTTTGCTGATGCATCATCTTCACTTGTCATCAGCAATAATTTTAAAAAACAAATCAATGCAACAAAGCTTGAAAAAATTTTAATCCTGAATGATTCAAAAGCCATCATTCGCGTAATACAAAATGACGTTGATCTTTATAAAATAGATTACAAAAATGAAAATCAAAGTGCACAGGTTTCACAAATTCAAAAATTAATTCATGAATTACCCAAATCGCCCGTAAACATGAAATCAATTCTAAGCGGGCTTGAAATCGAAAATGTGATCGGCTTATTTTTACCCTTTGAGCAACTGCAAAATACAAATTCTAGAGATGCTTTATTCATTCGAGAAGACGCTGGCGTCTGGACATTGATTCATGAATACATGCATTTTTTATTTAATGAATTTCATAGAAAAAATAATGCGTTAGATGCACCAAAGTTACAAAATATAATTAAAGACAGTACCGAAACGTACAACGAAGAATTTTCTAAACACACAATAAATAATAAATTTGAAGATGAGACCAGACAAAACAGCTACGTCGACGCTTTAATCAGTTTATGCAAACACAATCTGCAATTCGTTTTAAATTTTAGTATTGAAGAAATTGTCATCGAAGAACAGCTGCAATACAAATTTCAAACAGATTTGAAAAATAATATCGGTTTTTTAGAGGCCGATGAACATAGCTCTTCAAAAAACTATATTTCCAAAAACTTAAGATCTGCTTTAAACACGACGGAATATATTCTAAGGCTGATCGAAGAAGGCCGAAAAATATTGCCCAGTGATTCTTACGGGAAAATAAAAACAGAAATCGAATCCTACGAGTTAAAATATAAAGATATTTTATTTGAATTAAAAAAACGAAAGCCTGCAGAAACTAAACCTGCAAAGCCAGCTGAAGTCTTTACCACTTAATTTTTTTGCGATCTAACCCAACAATTCCATCGCTGCTTTTGAAATACTGACCGAATCCATTTTATGTTTCTGATATAATTCAATCGCATTATATGCGCTTTGTCCGAATTCACCGTGAACACCCAATGATTTCATAAAAATATTTTCACCTGCTTGAATTAATTGATGACATAAATATGAACCCATACCTAGTGCCACTTGGTGATCTTCGACAGTCACAATGCGGCCTTCGCATTTTTTAATCAGCGGTTTCAAGACCGAAATATCAATATGATTTAAACAATTCAAATTCACAACAATGGAACCTACAGATTTTTTTTCTAAATCATGACTGGCCTTCAGAGCTTCGCCAACCAATGATCCCGTTGTTACAATCATCACATTTTTGGCTCCAACGATATGCTGACGAATGATTTGCGGCTGATATGGAATATAACTTAATTTGTTTTGTTCGGTTGAATAACTTTTCGGAAAATTTTCGCGACCTAGAAAAAACACTGAAGTTTTTGGTAATTTATTATTTTTTTTATCTTCAGCAAACTGATCTATCACTTTTGTCATGATTTGATCGGCTTCTTCACTGGTTGATAAAGAATACAAATCGACATGTGGAATTGTTGCCAACATCGACATATAACTTAATGCTTGGTGCGAAGCCCCGTCAGCAGCATCTTGAAAGCCCGTATGCGAAAATACTGCAATCACAGGTGCTTCTGATAAATTCGCCATCGTGATTGGCAATGCACCCTTGGTCACGCCAAACTGAGCAAACGTATCAACGACTGGAATAAATCCTTGTTTTGACAACCCTGCCGCCACTGAAATCATATTGCTTTCAGCAACACCCACATCCATTGAATGTGTCGGAAATTCTTTTCTGAACTCTGCAACGCCTGTTGATCCTGGCAAATCAGATGTCACAGAAATTAATGGCAAACCTTTTTTCACAGCGCTTGACATGGCTTTTGAAATTCCTTTTTGAATTTTTTCGCCGGTATCAATAACTACGTTCGCTTTGATTTTTGTTTCTAGTTCGATCAATTCAGAAATCCATTTTTTAAATTCAATCGGAAAATTTTCGGTTCCATAAATTTCAGAAACGAAAGCCGTTAGTTCCGTCGGCGATTTACACGGAAAACCGTGTCCACCACTGGCTGATTCGGCTGTTTTTTTTGTGCCGATACCTTTGATTGTTTTTGCCCAAACTGCCACAGGTTGTTGTGGATTTTTTTGCACTAATTCAATTGCTGATTCAATGGCTGTTACACACGATTGCAAATCATTTCCATTTTCAATTTTTAAAACTTTCCAACCTAAATTTTCAAGCGAAGAAAATGTTGGATTCATTGAAAAAGCATCTTGATCAATACGCCCCGATAATTTTGTATTGTTGTCAGTGATTAATAAAACAAACGGAGCACATTTATTTTTAAAAGCCAGCCCTGGCACCGCTGCTAAGGCTTCTTTCGCTTCACCTTCCATCGCCGCACCATCTGACAACGTACAGATTGTTGTTCTGTTCGTACCAGCTAATTTTTCTGCGATTGCTAAACCTTGTGCTTGTGGAAATGCCGAACCCAACGGACCGTTACTCATGTAAACGCCCTCGGGAAATAAGTGTGCTTCACCATGACCTGTTAAATTTGATTCGATCGATCTGAATTTTTTTAATTTTTCCAAATCAAGACCAGCCATTTTATAATTGGCTTTCAGCGCATACAAACCATTTTCACAGTGACCGGCATCATTAATCACATGATACAAATCAAACCAATTTTTTTTATTTAAATTTGCTTCGTGAAAAATAATCCCGTGAGCGGCTGACCACAATTCAGAAAGCGCTGCTGGGCCACCGTAGTGCGAAGCTGCTCCACCCAAGACCGCATTCATATCCATCAACGCAATCATCGCACGCATTGATTTGGGATCTGAAAAATGAAGCTCTTCATTTTTTTTATTTTTTACAACAGTAGAAAAAAATGGTTTTGTGTTGGGTTGTGTTGCTAAATGATTTTTAACTTGTAGAGGATTGATTTGTGTCATACTTATTTTTTATGACATCAAAACTATCTATTCAAGAAATCAGATCATTACCCAAAGTTGACTTGCATCGGCATCTGGATTGTTCGATGCGTTGGAGCACTTTGCTAGAAATTGCAACAACTTTAAAGCTGGATTTTCCAAAAAATCCGGCTTTACAACAGACCCATTTTTTAGTGACCGAACCGATGGTTAACTTAGGTGCTGTATTAAATAAATTTCTTATGGCTCAAAAAGTTCTGGCCAGTGAAGAAATTTTAGAACGATTGGCATTCGAAGTTTGTGAAGACGCTTTTAACGATGGAGTTCGTATTTTAGAACTTCGTTATGCACCAACATTTATTGCCGATGGAAACCCACATTTAACTTTTGAAAAAATTCATCAAGCTTTTTTACGCGGTGTTGATCGCGCAAAAAAACAAATGCCCATCGCTGTGGGATTAATTTGTATTTTGCAAAGAATTTTAGATTTAAAAACTGTAGGACGCGTGACTGATTTTGCGATTGAAAATCAAAAAACTTTTTTGGCGCTTGATTTGGCCGACAATGAAGAAGGTTTCGAGCCCGCACCTTTCGCACCTTATTTTGAAAAAGCTAAAAAAAATAATTTACGCATCACAATTCATTCGGGCGAATCACCATCACCACAGGCCGGTCAGTGGATTTTGGATTCAATCAACATTTTGGGCGCTGAGCGCATAGGTCACGGCATTCAGGCCATCGACTTCCCTGAGGTGATTTCAGTTTTAAAAAATAAAAAGATTTTACTTGAAGTCTGCCCTTACAGTAATTATCTGACACAGGCTTTTAAAACTTATGAACAACATCCGCTGAAAAAATTAAAAGATTTGGGCGTCGCCGTATCATTAAATTCTGATGACCCCGGCATGTTCGCGTCGACGTTATCAGATGATTATTTGATCGCACACAATCACCAAAATTTTACATTACAAGATTTCAAAGATTGTAACAATACAGCTTACAAATACAGTTTCATTTCTGAAAATGAAAAAGCAAAGGTCTGGTAAGAATGGGCAATTTAATTTATTCGCACATGAACGAAAAGATAAGTTCATTTTATCCTGAAATAGAAACTTACAAAACTGAATTTATTAAAGTCAGTGATATTCATACTTTATATCTTGAGCAATCAGGAAATCCCAATGGCCGACCTGTTTTGTTTTTACACGGCGGCCCGGGCGGCGGCACAAACTCAGATCACCGACGTTTTTTTAATCCTGAACACTACAGAATTATTTTATTTGATCAGCGCGGATCGGGCCAATCAACACCTGCCGCCGAATTAAAAGAAAATACAACTTGGGATTTGGTTTCTGACATTGAAAAAATCAGAAACCATTTAAAAATTTCAGATTGGATTGTTTTTGGCGGCAGCTGGGGATCAACGTTAGCCTTAGCGTATGCAGAGACTTATCCGCAATTTGTAAAAGGTTTGATTTTGCGCGGAATATTTTTATGCAGGCCTTCTGAAATAAAATGGTTTTATCAATTTGGCGCTTCAGAAATCTTTCCGGACCAATGGGAAACATATAAAAATCATATCGCACCTAATGAACAAAATGATTTTGTCAGAGCATACTATAAAAAATTAACTGATGAAAATTTAAATGTCAGACTGACTGCCGCAAAAATTTGGAGCAAATGGGAAGCTGCAACTTCAAAATTATTTATTGATCCAAATTTTATTGATGAATTCGAAGACCCCACACACGCATTGCAATTTGCAAGAATTGAATGTCATTATTTTATGAATAATGCATTTTTCAAAACCAATAATTGGCTGATCGAAAATTTAGATAAATTAAAAAATATTCCCATCACCATTATTCAGGGTCGCTACGATATTGTCTGTCCGATGCGAAGTGCTTGGGATTTACACCTCGCCTTAGGCAAATTGAATATTCCGCACACTATGAAAATTATCCAAGACGCGGGGCATTCGGCTAATGAGGCCGGGATCAAATCCACCTTAATTGATTACACCAATAAATTTACTAAATATTAAGCGTATTCAAAACCATAAGTTTTTCTTATAGCTGCCATTTTCACAAATGAATTGAGACTGGTTCCAATTTGGGTTTTATTGCCCCCACACAAGAACATTTGTTTTTGTGGCAAAGCGAGGGGCGCTTTGAATTTTTAAAGATTCTGACTAAAAATTAGAGTCAAAAAAAGGGGATCATATGAAATCATGGATGTTTGAAAAATCAACTGCCGCAGCTTCTGTAACTTTACTTTTGGCTTTTTTATCGAGCTGCGCTCCCGAATCAAAAAATTTATCTACATATCAAAATTCAACGGCAACAACGGAATCTTCAAATATTGTTGGTGGAACATTAGCAACTGCTGATTACCAAAAACAAAATGGAATTGTAGAATTATCAATCTCTATGCAAGACGCGACGACAGGACAACAAGGCGTAGCAACTTGCACTGGTACATTGATCGCAAAAAGATTAGTTTTAACAGCAGCGCACTGCTTGGCATCACCAGGTATTACAAATATTGCTGCCGTGTTTATCACCGACGAAAATAAAGCTCAAAAAGCTGATGTTATTTTTGCTGTTGATGCAGTTATTAACCCAGATTTTTTAAAAGGTATTGACCCAAAAGCACCGTCAGCTTCTGCAACATGGAACGATATTGCATTGGTTAAATTAGAGGCCGATGCACCGGCGGATTTCAAATTCGCACGTTTACCCGTTTCTGCGACTGAAATTAATTTGCTTGCAGGATCTAAAGTAACCTTATCTGGATATGGAATCACAAGCGCCATCGTGAAAAAAATTGTTCGCGGTAAAAATGGCTCACAAAAAATTGTAAGTGTTCCTTCGACTGGCGCAGGCGTTCTTAGAAAAATTGAAAATATCGTTGTAAAGCAAATATCTGCTGACAAAAAAGAAATCATGCTTGATCAATCAAAATCAGTTGGAGCATGTCATGGCGACTCCGGCGGACCAGCGTTCGTCTTAGCCAAGGATGGCACTTCAATTCAAGTTGGGGTCACAAGCCGCGGAACTGAAAAACTTGGCAACTGCAACGAAAACGCAATTTACACAAGCGTTGCTTCACACTTGGCATGGATCGCAGATGCTGGTGGAAAGCTTTTAGCAAAAACAGTTGTTAATCCTGTTGCCGCTTTACCGACGACACCTACTTTGCCAGTGGCTACAAAATAATTTTTAACAATTCAGATATATCGGCGTCGAATAAAATTCGATGCCCTGACGAAATCCTAGAATAATTTTCTAGGATTTTTTTTTGCTTAAGATTTTCTGCGAGTTCTGAAAACTTCAAATCTTTCTCGCCCACAATCCACTTTATTTTATGCTTATTTTTTTTAATCACTGAATTCATATTTTTTTGCTTCGCCAAAGATAAATAAGTCATTGCAGCCATCAACTGATCTTTGCTGTAATCATTTTCGTTACGAACGGTTTCTGAAGTACCACCAAATACAGATTGTGAATTCCAGTCCTTTAAAAATTCGGACCATTTTAATTTTTTTATTTTTTCGGCCCAAATCGTGTCATTTTCAATGCGCTGTTTTTTTTCAACGTCCGAATCAAACCCAGGATGCGTTGATAGAAAAATATACTGCTGAAATATATCCGGATATTTTTCAAGAAAATGTAACCCGATTCGCCCACCCAAAGAATACCCAATAAATATTTTTTTTTCAGGCATTGCAGAAATCTGACTAGCCAACTGATCGGTGCAGATTTCAAAATTGGATAAATCGTAGTGATTGTCGGAAAATAAATTTGGCGCACTAAATTCAATGTATTCAGGCCATAGATTCTTGAATCGATCAAAATCAGAACCTTGACCTAAAAAACCATGCAACCCAAATACAATTATTTTTTCAGCTATCATTGAATCAGCAGATCCCATTCGAGCCAAAAAGATTTTGTTTGGCTGTTATCAGGAACTAATTCAATAATAATTTGGTCTGATTTAATTTGTGATAATTTTTCAAAATCGGATGTATTTGAAATTTTCAAATAATCCCAATCCCACATTTCAGCCCATGATTTAAAATTTACCTTTTGTTCATTTAAATATTTTTGATGACCAAACAAACGATTAAATATTTGCCCGCCCGAATTGTTGATCACACAAATACGATATTTATTTTTCGACTCAGGAACTAAGCCAAGACTGGCCAGATCATACAGAGCAGTCAAATCACCGACCACACACCATGATTCATTTTTATTTGTGGCCCATCCTAAATATGTCGAAATTTGTCCGTCAATACCATTAGCACCACGGTTCGCGCAAACTTGCTGAGTTGATTGCGACACAGCACTAAAAACGTCCCACATTCTGATAGGTAATGAATTACCTATGTAGACAGGTTTTTGTTGAATGTGCTGTGATAATTTTGAAATTACAAACTGTTCTGACATAACATACGAAGCTAGTAATTTATTTTTTTCACTCTGCAACAATCGGTCAGTCGCTAAATTAATTGTTAAGTCATTTTCTAATTTTACATTTTTTAGATTTTGAATCGACAGCAAACGACTTGGTCGTGATAAACCTGAAAATTCAGTGTCTGAAAATGAAAATACCGGCGTATTTTTGAATTCAAATTCTAAATCACGCCAAAATCGCAATGTTGGAATACCGCCGATACGCAATACGGAATGATCCACATTTTTTGAAAAAATGTTTCTGACAAATGAATCACTGCTTTGAATTTGCAAAGGACTTAATTCTGGCAAATTTCGAAGCCCTGATAAAAATTCTGCATAATGAATTATTTTATTTTGAATCAAGAAATCACAGACGAAATTTCGATCAGCGAACTTAAGTTCAGATACAATTGCAATCGGATTTTGAATTTTGATTTCTACATCAAATGCCATTCGGTTTGATTTTAACTTCAATTCAACAGAAGATTTTTTTTCTTCTGATAATTGACTGTCTATCTGACCATCTATAAGTGGTTCATCAAAACATATATTCAAATGAATGGGCTTTAAACCTGTATATTCTAAATTAAATTCCGTCGAAAAAATATCCCAATCAAAAACAAATTCCACATAAGAACCAAAAATACCAGCCTGTTCAATCGATTGGGGCGATCCGCTGCCGCGATAGCACTTGGGGCGATCCGCACTTACAACAATCAACGGTAAATTTTGATAATAAGCTTCGATAACGGCGGGTAACAGTTCAGCCACAGCTGTACCTGATGTTGTAATTATCGCCACAGGTTTTTCTGTGCTTTTTATTTTACCCAATCCATAAAACCCAGCAGATCGCTCTTCGAAGTAGCTTTCAATTTTAAAATTTGTTTTTTCTAAAGCTGCAACAATCGGAATATTTCTGGCTCCAGCACAAACGATCAAATGCTGAACATCCATTTTTTTTAAAACATCGAATAAATTTGCAACTAAATTTATATTTTTCATAAATTTAGTCCGAACGTTTTTTTGACTGAATTTCTTTTTGCTTCAAGTTCTTGCCATTCGGTTTCAAAATCGCTATCACCAGTGACTCCACAGCCTGAATAAATTAATACTTCATCGTATGACCAAAAAATATTACGAATAGCGACCAACAGAAAACTTTGTTTCTGGCCCAAAAATCCAAATGGTGCTCCAAAATTTTTACGCTGTATTTGTAAATTAAACTTCTGAAACTCAGAAAACATTTCGTTTGATCTTGGGTACAGGCCGAGTGCCGCCGTAGGGTGCAATTTGTGAATAAAATTTTCTGTGTTCGAATTTTTAAATACAAACTGCGTTCTCAGATGAAATAAATATTCAAGCTCTAAAGCCTTGGTTTCTGTTTGCGACAACAATTGTTCATTTTGCAGCTGATTCAAAATATCATCGACGACAATTTGATGCTCATTTTTAATTTTCTTGTCTTGAAAATTAGGTTTTGAATCTGATTTTTTACTCCAAGTACCCGCAAGTGCCATCGTCTGTGTTTGATTTTCATTTGCTTGAATTAGAATTTCTGGCGTAAAACCGATGGATCCAGATTCGAAATCCCAAAAACCATATAGATATTGTTCTGATTTTTTTTCTAAAATATTTTTTAAGATCAGAATTTTTGAAATAGCCGAGAAACCACAACCCGTTTGTAAAGTGATCGGCAAACCTTTTGCGAGTTCATTTTTTTTAATTTTCTGTTGCAGCCATAAAAATTGATTCTGAAAAGAGTCGGAATCTGCTGATTGCCATTTAATTTGAGGTATTTGTTGAATGTCTGTTACTGTTAGTAATAGTTCAAAAAAATCTGTCCGATTTAAATCAATGACTTGAACCGCTCGAAAAAGATTCAATTTTGTATTTGTCGTATCTAAAAAATCCCAAAAATTGGGCTTATACAGTAGATTTTCATATTTGGAATCTGACTCTGCAAGACTGAATGGGCCACAAAATAATTTGAATGAATCTGCACTTGTTTGCACAATGGCGCCCGTGTTTAAAAACGATTTTATATCGATTTGAACGGGTTCATAAACTAGGCTTTTTGCTGGTGCAAATTGCATCTTTACACTTTCTTTAAATAGGTCACAAATTGGTTCGTTTTTATGTTAACTTATTTCTTCAAGGGTGTAAAAGGAAGTTATGTCTATAAACATTGGTAAAGCACAAATTGGTGGCTCTGAATTCGTTGTTATTGCTGGTCCTTGTTCGGTCGAATCCGAAGATCAATTTCGGACAACTGCTGTTGGAGTCAAAAAATCTGGAGCTGCACTTTTACGTGGCGGCATTTGGAAAATGCGCACATCACCTACGGCGTTTCAAGGACTTGGCGAAAGTTCTTTTGAATTTATTAAAAAAATAAAAGCAGAAACAGGAATGTCTTTAGTGTCCGAAGTCACTGACATCCGACAAGTCGAAGAAATTTCTGGCTTCGTTGATGCTTACCAAGTTGGTGCGCGCAATATGCATAATTATTCTTTGCTTAAAGAATTAGGCCAGCAGCCAAAACCAGTTTTATTAAAAAGAAATTTTTCAGCCTACATTGACGAATGGCTTAAAGCTGCCGATTACATTACAAATGGTGGAAACCAAAATGTGATTTTATGTGAACGTGGTATTCGTACATTTGAAACAGCAACACGCAATACTTTGGACTTAAATGCCGTTGTCTATGCAAAAAAACATACGAATTTTCCGGTCATCGTTGACCCTTCTCATGCTGTAGGCATTGCCGAATTAGTTCCGCATTTGTGCTACGCTTCTGCAGCTGCGGGCGCAGATGGATTGATTGTTGAAGTTCATCCGAATCCTCGCGTGGCGCTATCCGACGGACAACAGGCGCTGACTTTGGAAGTCTTTGATCAAATGATGATACAGCTTGAAAAAGTTTTATTCGCTTTTGATAAGAAATTACAAAAACACCCAAATCCATTGAATAAAGTTTCATAAGGTTTTTATGTCTGAAGCAACCAAGCACACACTTTCGCCGGATCCTGAAAAAATCAGATCTATGTTTTCAAAAGTTGCAGCCAATTATGATTTGGGCAATTCAGTTTTGTCTTTGGGCATTCACCATTTATGGCGCAAAAAAGTTGTTCAATTAGCCAATGTCACAAAAGGCATGTCCGTTCTGGATTGCGCAACAGGGACGGGCGATCTTGCGATTGAATTTAAAAAATATGTTGGTGCTATGGGCCAAGTTATCGGAACAGATTTTTGTGCGGAGATGCTGGAAACAGCTCCTAAAAAATCAAAAAAAGAAAATTTAGATATCAAATTCGAATTGGCCGATGTCACGAAGTTGCAGTATGAAAATCAAAAATTTGATCGCGTATCAATTTCATTCGGCATCAGAAATGTATCTGATCCTGTATTGGCCTTAAAAGAAATGGCACGCGTTACAAAATCTGGCGGCTTGGTGTTGGTTTTAGAGTTCGGTCAAATGACAATCCCTGTGATTTCTGATCTATATAATTTTTATTCTTTGCACATTTTGCCGAAATTAGGCGGCTTGGTGACTGGGCAAGGTGCTGCATATGATTATTTACAAAAATCATCGGCCGCATTTCCCAGCCGAGAAAAATTTTTAGATCTTATGCGAGATTCAGATTCATTTTCAGAAGTCAAATTCACGGCTGTCAGTTTTGGCATTGCTTATATTTATGTCGGTACGGTTAAATAAATTTTTAATTTATAACCGATCTGTCAGATGCCATAAATAGTGGTCCGCCAGAACACACCATGCCATCGCTTTCACAACGGGAATCGCACGTGGAACGATGCATGGATCATGGCGACCTAATTTTGCGACGTCTTTGATTGATGATGTCGGCTTGAATGCAACTTTGAAAATGATATCTTCACCTGTGGTGATGCCGCCGCGAACTCCGCCATAATTTTTTGATATGAGTGATTGGTGAAATTCCGAACCCTTCATTTCAATGTTTGAAAACCCCTGACCAAATTCAAAACCAGTTGTGGCGCCGATGCTGATCATAGCACTGGCCAAATCGGATTTGAATTTATGAAATACAGGTTGTCCTAAATTCATCGGCGGATTTTCAATATGACATTCAATAATTCCGCCGTAACTTTCACCTTCAGATTTTGCGTTTTCTAAGAATGATTTTATGTTTTCGGACAGTTCGCTAGATCCGTTAATTTCTTCGGTTAAGTGATGTGGACCAATTTGTTTCGCGAAAGCTGTGATCTTTGTTTGCGTGTGTTTTTGATTCATCAACATCTGCGCGAACGATCCTGCAATGACGCGATTCAAAGTTTCACGGCCCGATGACCTGCCGCCGCCTCTATGGTCGGCATGAGCAAATTTATTTTGCCAAACATCATCCGCGTGACCGATGCGTGGATTATTTTTTATTTTTTCATAATCGTCAGATTTCTGATTTTCATTTTTTATAATAATACCAATCGGTGTACCTAAAGTTTTATTTTCAAAAATTCCAGATAAAATTTCTGGTTGATCTGATTCATTCCGGGATGTCGTATGTGACTGACCAGGTTTCCGTTCTGCTAAATTTTTTAATAAAAGTTTTTCGTCATAAATAATTTCAGATGGCATCCCATCGATGACCACGCCATATGCTGGCCCGTGGCTTTCGCCAAAACTTGTAAATTGAAATCGCTGGCCAAATGTATTCGCTGACATATTTAATCCTTTAAATGTTCTTTCCAGAATTGCATTTGTTTTTCGGCTTGCGCGTAAAACATTACATCACCTGAAATATATTTTATATTTTTATTTTGAGCATATTCAAGACCCATTGAATTTTCAGTATAATTTAAATCTAGAACAACTTCTGGTTGCCAGTGATTGTGTGGCATTTGAATTTCAGTTTTTCTGGGAGCTGCCCAGATGACAACGTCCGGATTTTGTATGATTTTGTTTTCATCACGAGTGTTTTGCGTTTGCGCCGAATAAAAAATAGCTTCTGGCAAAATTTTTACAATTGAATCTAAAATTCCGCCGCCACCCCAAACAACAAAAGTCTTTGATTTATAATTTGAAACTTGTTCGATCAATTTTTGCAAACCGAATTCATCTGTACTGGTCCCTACCCAGGAGTTATTTTTCAAAACCATAGAATTCACAGCATGGCTTTTTCCACAAAGTTTTCCTGCTAAATTTTTCAATGGGCTGGTTGCGGCCGCTGCTATTAAACCCATATCTAGTAAAATAGGCATTGCTGTTTCAAATTCAGATTCTTGGATCGGAATTGCTAACACATTTAAATCAAAATTTTCAGATTGTGTGATTGGTGTTTTTGAATGATGAACAGGATCACCCAA
>CANBND010000057.1 GCA_947370945.1 Pseudobdellovibrionaceae bacterium
AAAAAATAAACATCAGCCGTTTCGATCAGCCCCGAATTTTTTCTGATTTGAGCTTTGCTTCGGATATGCAAACCTTTTGACGGATCTGATGGATGAACCCCGTGCAGAGTGTCTATAAGCGCCATCAGTGTCTGATCAAATTGCAACTCAACAAGCTGACCTTGAATCAACTGCGTGCGATCTGCAGTCAATACCGGAAAGCCAATTGGCAATTTGTAAACAGTGGCCTCAATATGTGCAGTTTCGTAAGAAATCACATACGGAGCAAGCTTTGAAAAATGCATCATGCCTTCGGTCCAAGAACCGATCATAAATAAACGCATCGTCGTCATAAAATCCCCCTCGATTTAAAGACAGCAATAGTTGCTTTTTACAGTTACTTTTGAATTGGGTGTGTTCTAACAGCAACATGTTCATTGCGCAATTTTAAAAATTGAATTTGAATATATTTACAATTTAAATAACAATAATTGTTTGTATTGACGAATTAATTTTATCTAAAATTTAAGCACATATTTAACACACTGAACACGAGGTCATCATGTCTGATAACGTAAAAAATTTTAATCATCATCTTTGGTACACCGAAAGCGAAGGCATTATCACAATCGGTATTAATGATGATGGCCTTGCTGATATCACAGAAATAAATTCTGTAGATCTTCCGCCTGAACAAGAAAAAGTCGACGCAGATTTAGCGTTCGGCAGTATCGAAACTGATGATGGCACATTAGATTTATTTTCTCCGATTGAAGGCACAATTATCGAAGTGAATTCACAAGTCCTTGATGATCCATCAATTATTATGGAAGACCCTTACGAAGAAGGTTGGCTTGTGCGCATCGAAGCCGACGGCGAAATTGAAGACGTCGAAGAAGATGATGAAGACGATGATTTGGATGAAGACGACGAAGAGGAAGAGTCTGACGAAGACGATGAGAAATAATTCGCTCGCCGTCGAATCTTTCACCAAAAAACCTTTATTTTATTTTTTAATCTGTTCGGTGATCTGGGGAATTACTTGGATCGCCATCAAATACCAAATCCATTCCATCAACGGCAGCGCTGCCGTTTTTTACAGATTTTTCTGCGCCAGCCTGATCATGTTCGGATTGTGCTTTTACAATAAAGAAAATTTAAAATTTAATCATCGTTTTCATTTCAGATTTATCAGCCAAGGCTTTTTTATGTTTTGTCTGAATTTTGTTGTGACCTACTGGGCGACTTCGATGGCCAGCTCAGCCTTGGTGGCATTGGCTTTCACGTCATTGATATTTTTTAATATGTTCGGTGCACGATTTTTTTTAAATATTCCGTTTGAAAAAAAAGTGATCTACGGCGCAACCATCAGTTTTTTGGGAATGGCTTTAATTACCTTGAATGAATATGAACATATTGCTTTACAACCGTTATCTGTTTGGGGCTTTTTATTAAGTGTGCTGGCGACATTATCCGCCTCTGCTGGCAATTTAATTTCAACAAATAATCGCAGACTGAAAATTCCGATCTTAGCCAATAACGCTTGGGGAATGCTGTATGGTTCTGTTTTTACTTTGATGTTCTGTTTGTTCATGCACAAAGATTTATCGATCACATGGTCATGGCCGTTTGCGATTTCATTTTTATATTTAGCTGTGTTTGGCACAGTGATTTCATTTTGGTCGTATTTAAAATTAATTGATCTTGTCGGGCCAGCGAAGGCCGCCTTCACCAGCGTGTTGTCGCCAGTGATTGCCTTGGGTGTTTCAACGCTGTTTGAAAATTTTCAGTGGAGCTTGATTTTATTTTTCGGTGTTTTGCTATGTATTGCTGGCAATTTAATTGCACTATTCAAATTTAATCGCAGCATTTAAGTCAGATTTTTCTGAAAATAAGATTCCACCAATTTGAAAAGCCAATTCACAAATGATTGGGCCTAAAAATAAACCCGAAAAACCAAATAAACTTAACGATCCGACCAAAGCCAACAACGATACAAACGGATGCGCCCCCGCGCTGCCATCACCCGTCAGCATATATGTTTTAATAATATTATCTATACTGGCTGCGACCACTGCGGCAACACATAAAACAATTCCACCAACAATATTGCCATTCATAAAACTGAAAATAATTAAAACAACGGATAGCGGAGCAGATCCAATCACTGGAACAAACGACATAAAAAAGACAACCATAAATAAAATCATGAAATCAGTATAGCCCGCAAACAAACACGCAATTGAAATAACCAAAGCTTGAGCTGTGGCCACAATAACTGTCGAAATTAAAACTAAATTACACACACGTTGAATCAGCTGCGCCAACTGATTAATTTGCGTTTCAGAAAATAAATTTAACCGATGAAACCAATTTTTGAAATAATCAGCCTTCGTTAAAATTAAATACAAACTAATGATAAAAATAAAAAAGTTAACAATCACCGACGGCAATTGCGTAATCATCGAAGTTAATGCTGGCAAAACGATTTGCGATACTTTTGAAACAATCACGTTCAAATCAAAATATGAAGAAATATCCACACCCAGCTGTGTCGATAAGGATTGAATCCAGCCATTTAGGGCTTGAACTACAGACTCAAATTTTTGGTAAATAGGCAACTGGCTCAGATTTTCACCATCGATTTTATTGATCTGTGAAATTCCATTAAATATTAACACAAATACAGGCACACAAAAAACGGCCAATATCAATGCTAATAAAATCGCGACCAGCGTTTTTTGTTTTTTAAATTTTGGAAATTTATTTTTAATTTTTTGAATCAATGGATGCAGTGCAAACGCAAATAAAACTGAAAACAGCAATGGTGTTTTAAAAGGCCAAAATAGCAATGCAAATACAAAATAAACAACAAAGGCTAATATTTTTTTATAATCGCGAAAATAGCTAAGCATAATTACATTCTCCATCGTTCTGGATAAACTAAAGTTGTTCCCTTGAAATCATCTGTAAATCCTGAAAAAGTTTTTGGCAAAACAACGGCTTCGCGTCTGTGATAAAGAGGTATAACCCAGTTGTGTTCAATAATTATTTGATCCATGCTTTTTAAAATCAGAATTCTTTTATTAAAATCAAATTCGTGATCATAATCTGAAATTAGCTTATCCATCTTTTCTGAATTTAATCTTTGTATATTACCACCCGCCCATGCATTTTTCGCCGACGGAATTTCACCCGAATGAAATAAACCCTTTAATGACGTATCTGGGTACGTTGCCTGCCCGAACATCGCCAATTGAAATTGACCGTGCGGAACACTTTCGCCTAAAAATTCTCTAGGCGGTTGATTTTTTGTCTGACATTCAATTCGAATTTTTTGAAACTCAGAACATAAATATGTTTGCACAGTTTCAAGAACGCGAATACCTGCAGATGTTTTAAATTCTAAAATCAGCTTTTGTCCTTTTTTTTCGCGTGATTTTTTATCGGTTGATAATTTCCAACCGGCTTGGTCTAAATATTTTTCAGCCAATGCAATATCAAATGTTGATTTTTTTCTTGAAAAGGCCGGATCCGCCTCTGAAATAATTGTTTCTGCCGGATGAAGTAACCCTTCAAAAAATGCATCCGTCATTTTTTTCTTATCTATAACGGATGCGATAGCCTTGCGCATAAGTTCATCTTTTAATATTTCGTTTTCTAAATTTAAAAACAAACCCTGATACAACGAAGAATTTATGAAATGTACCGTTTGTTTTTCTTTCAGTTCTTTTGAAAATGAAATTGCTAAATCTGGCGGAAATCCCACAGGTAAAATCATATCAATTTGTTCGGTCTGTAAATACGGACGCAATGTATTTGAATCTGAAATAAATTTAATGATTATTTTTTTGATCACCGGTGGTTTGCCCCAAAATTTTGGATTTATTTTCAAAGAAATAAAGCTGCCCAATTTTATTTCTGAAACCACATAGGGTCCACTGTACAAACCCGAAGCTGTTGGATCTTTGACATACAATGAATTTTGTTCGTAACTTTGCGCTTTTTCTTTAGCCCATTTGTCGTAAATTACGCCTTCGATGTGTTCTGGTAAAAATGGCGGCAAATCGCGATCGAATGTCCATTCGTCATTCGAATAAATCACATTACATTTTTTAGGATAAGTATCAGAAAATTCAATGCGTTCAATTTTTGAATAAATATTTTTTTCAGATTTTGAAACATTATCATTCATTCCGGCAACCCAAGAAAATTTCCAATCTTTGCAAGTTATCGGCACGCCGTCTGACCATTGAGCCTCGGGTCGAATTTCCCAAACTGCAGAAATTTTTCTTTGTCCTTTTTCTGTTACAAATTTTGCTTTTTTATTTTTAAACGACGGTACATCAACAGCAACTTCGGGTAAAACTTTACCGGATATATCACGATAGACCATTTGTCGCTGCAACATATGCATAATTGATTCCGAAGCTGCTGTCTGATAACTGATTGGATGCAAGATATCCCATTCCTGCATCGTCGCAATTGTTAAAATATCTTTGGCTAAACAGAAACCGCCTGTGATTTGAATTGCGCATAATAAAATAAAAATAATTTTTTTCATAAAACCTCTGTATTATCCTAGACTGAAATCAATTCGGTGTTAAAGTTATATTTATGAATGACACTGCCAGCGAAATTAAGCCCCAGCAATCCATCGAATTACTGAAAGAACTGCATATTCTGACTCGTGATTCAAAAATGAACCAAGACAGCCGCAGAAAACTGAAACAAATTTATCATTTGTATAATTTTGTCGAACCTCTATTGAAACAATTGAAAGATTCTGATTCAAAATTAAATCTGGTCGATCATGGCGCGGGGAAATCATATTTGGGGTTTATGATCTATGATTTATTTTTTAAAAACTTAGACCGCGGACACATTTACGGTATCGAAACTCGACAACCATTAATTGAAAGCTCAAAAAAAATTGCAGATAAATTAAAATTTAAAAATATGTCATTTTTAAATTTGTCAGTGGCCGATTCAATCACAGACAAACAATTGCCTGATCAAATTGATATCGTCACAGCACTTCATGCTTGTGATACGGCAACAGATGATGCGATTGAATTCGCAATCAAAAAAAATGCGAAACATTTGATTTTAATTCCGTGTTGTCAGGCCGAAGTAGCTTCGATCCTTAAAAAAAATAAACCTAAACAATTATCAAATCCAATGACAGAAATTTGGCGACATCCTATTCACACACGTGAATTTGGCAGTCATATGACGAATGTTTTTCGCTGTTTGCAACTGGAATCGTATGGCTATCAAGTCACCGTCACAGAATTTACGGGCCTTGAGCATTCAATGAAAAATGAGCTGATTATTGCTACAAAAATTGAAAACAAACGCCAACGTCACGTCGACAGATTGAATCAAATTTTAAATGATCTGGGATTGACCGAATTGACACAAAGATTCAGTACAGACTTTTAGTTATTCGGCTTGATCTTAAATTTGAACTTTGATAATTTTAACACTGTTCAAATTTGACCAATACGTCCTGTGGGGGTGTAGCTTAGTTGGTTAAAGCAATCGGCTCATAACCGATGGATCCGGGGTTCGAGTCCCTGCGCCCCTACCATTTTTTCCGATATAATATGAGGTCAAATGTATTTTATATCAATAGCCCACAAGATCTTAATATTGATTGCATTATCAAGTACCTTTTCCTGTGCTGTACTGCCTTGGAAAACACACAATATAAATGTGCAGCCAGACTTCACTTGCAGAACCGGCGGAGCCGTTGGATATGAAATTTATGGTTGGAAGTGTTTAGAAAATCAAAGAGTGATTGTCTATCAACAACAAGCAGAAATGATTGTGTATCCAGCAATGAAAGAGACTTCGAACTGCAATCAGCAAACAAATATAGAGATTAAACTAAATATAAATGAAGGCAGGGCAAATATTTGTTCACCTGCACGAGTTTGGAATTCAGGTAATTAATATGATATTCATTAGTTTTTCTTTGCAATTCAAGAGCGAGCTCAGCTATAAACTCGGTTTCATAAATCAGCTCCATCCAGCAGCAGACACCACTCAAAATACCAATGAAGATCTTCATTCAACGAAAAATTTAACCACTGATACTTTTATTGGTGAAACCGATTCTCAATCTGGACAGATTTTTAGGTATGCCGAAGGGGCAGAGAACGTCAATTTGGAAGAATATTCAAAATATTGAAAAAAGGCCATTCAACAAGTTTTAGACGGAACTCAATAAACTTAACTCCACACATTACGTCGCACGTCATGACAAAATTCAAACCGTCGTAGATCTTAAATAATCAATCATCCTAAGGAGACTTCATGAAAAAAATCGCAAATATTTTATTATTCACAGTCGCAATGATTTTATCAAGCTGCCAAACAACTTCAGAAAATCCTGACGCAACAAAAGGCGCAGGCATTGGTGCCGCCGCAGGTGCCGTATTAGGCGCAGTTATTGGTCATCAAACAGGGAATCGCACAGAGGGCGCTTTGATTGGCGCAGCGCTGGGCGCGGGTGCTGGCGGAGTCATTGGTCACAGAATGGATAAACAAAAAAAAGAACTTGAAAAAATTGCTGAAACAAAACGTACAGATCAGGGTTTAATTACAAAATTAAAAAGTGATATTTTATTTGATACTGGCAAATCAGATTTGAAACCACAAGCCAAAGAAAGTATTAATCAGTTGGCTGCCATTATTAAAAAATATCCAGAAAATATTTTAACGATCAAAGGCTATACAGATGACACGGGCTCATCAAAAATAAATTTACCACTTTCTGAACAACGTGCACAAGCCGTTAGAAATCAATTGGTGACAGCCGGTGTACCCGCCAATACAACATCAAGCTTAGGCATGGGTTCTGAAAATTTAATTGATGCTGCAAAAACAAAAACTGCGCGCGCTAAAAATCGCAGAGTTGAAATTGAAATCACAGTTGATGAATCGAAAGTGCCCAAGTCATAACGACTTGGCACATGTATAACCACAATGTCAGCTCTACTTACACTTGCCCATTTGTTTAATCCCGAAATTAAAAAATACGGCGAAGACGAATTTAAAAAAAATATTATTTTTATTTCAAACTTTTCTGATACACAAATTCAGGCCTCGATTAAATCAATGATCCCGATTCGAATTTCACTGCGCTCAGAAACTATCGAAAGCACCACTTTTTCAGCCAGCTGCACATGCTCTGTGTTTACCAAAGGTCAACTTTGCAAACATGTTTGGGGCACGATTTTAGCCACAGAAAAAAAACATCCTGATTTTTTAGATTCAAAAACAAATATTGAAATGTTGGTTAAATCGACTTCGCCCGCTGAATCAAAACAAAAAATAAAACAAACTGAATACAAAAAAACTCAGTACGAAAAACAAAAACAATGGGCCAAAGACAACAAAGCCAAAAAAGAAAAAGATCTAAATGCAGCTTCTCGCGAAAAATATTCCGACGACATTGAAGCCGCATTGGCATTTTTTGCTGTCAATGGTTTCGATGTTGACGAAGACACAGATGAAGAATTTTTAAATAAAGCCAAAAAAAGTCTTTCTCGTATCTTTCACCCCGATAAGGGCGGCAGCCACGAAGAATCTATTGCTTTAAACCAAAATTTTGAAATTTTAATCGATTTTATACGACGATCGTAAGAATAGCGTAAAAACTTTAGACATGTAAAAAGCTCTCGAAAAATAACTTTTCTAAAATCATCACATCCAAAATCATTTTTCATGGTACAAAGCATCTATGAAAACACTTTTTTTAATCTTAGTTTCAGTGTCTATTTTCAGTTGCCAAAGATCGACAGAATCAGATCTTAATCAAGCCGTTCAAACGCATATCGAAGCAAAATCCTCTGCAGAAGCCGAAGATGCCTGCCAAAAAGTTTTTGTCAAAGCACTTAATGAATCAACCACATCAAAAGTCATGTGCAAAGCGCTGTTGGCCAGAACAAACGCGGAACTTTCGATTTGTGAAGACGAAATCGCAGACCCTCATTTTTCAAATTTAATTGCGGATTGCAAAACTGAATTGGCAACACGCATTGAACAAATTAAAACTGAACGTAATCAAGAAGTCCTCACTTCTGCAGATTTGAATTTTAAATTTCCTTTTGAAATTCAATACCGCGATATCCAATCTGGTTACACGGCCGTGTCGGGCGATGTTCAAAACAAACAAGTCGTTTTAACATTTGATGATGGCCCGCATCCGACACTGTCAAAAAATGTTGTTGATATTTTAAATCGTGTGGGCGTGAAAGCACACTTTATGGAAGTCGGAAAACACGTCCAAGAACATCCCGAGATTACACAAATGATTGCAAAAAATGGCAACTCGATTGGAAATCATTCTTGGGATCATTCTCAGTTTACAAAATTAAGTTTTGATGACCAACTTAAACAAATTGCTGATACAAATAAAATGATTATAAACACAATCGGTTGGATTGACCCATTCTTCAGATACCCTTATGGGTCAACAACACCTGAAATGAACCAATTTTTAAAAACACATGGCGAAGCCAATTTTTTATGGTCGATTGATTCAAACGATTGGAAAAAAATTAATGCCGACCAGACCGTGCGAACAAATGCACAAGTTATTCAAGAGACATTAGATCAAATTGATCAACGCGGCCGCGGCATTGTTTTATTTCATGATATTCAGTCACGCACAATAGAGCTGTTACCTACTTTTTTGACTCGATTGCATGAGCGCGGTTATAAAATTGTACTGTTACAACCGTCAGATCTAAATTCGAAAAAAAATTCACGCATCCCGTAATTTTTATTTTTTGCAGATTTTTAAAATATATCATCTACTGTGATAATGAAAAAATTATTGTTGTTACTGACATTCTTATCAAAATTAACCTACGCCGCCGCACCAACATCAGAAATCCCAGAACGCAGAGTCTTTCCTCTCAGTTCAAAATACAAGCCTTGTGATGATTTCCATAAATATGTATGTGACGAAGTCGAAACTAGTTTTAAACTGCGTGACGACCGCAGCCGCCATGCATTTGCCTTTAACGATTCGGCAGAGCGTATTTTAGACGCAAAGAAAAAATATTTTTCGAATATTCAGACAGAAAAAAAACTGTCTGCCCGCTCAGAACAAATCAAAGACTATTATTTAGCCTGCATGAACGAAACTGCTGGAAAAAAACAAGAACTTAAATATATGCAGACAACAATTGCCACAATTCAAAAAATAAAAAACATAGACCAGTTCAAACATCTACAAATCGAAAATATCAACGCAAGCGAACACTCATTCATCGGTTTTGGCACTGGTTCTAACCAAGACCGCCCAGAAATTGCTGATATTATTTTATTATCAAGCTTGATGAATTTACCACAATACAGTTACTACGATAATGCCGAACTGATGGCTGAATATAAAAACTTGATTCAGCAATTTTTTAAAATTATTAATCCAAAATTAGATAGCCAAAAACTGTCACAAAAAGCGGATCGAATGATTTCTTTTGAAAAAGAATTTGTCAAAATTTATCCACATCCAGAAATTCAACGACAGCGCTGGTCTGAAAAACGTCAACAGTCGCAAAATGATTTTTTACAAAAGTACCCCAATATTCCATTCAATGAATTATTTAAAAAATTAAATACTAAATCTTTAGTGTTTAATCCGTTGCCTGAATCCATCGAATTTTTAAATCAAAAAATGACCTCTGATAATTTAGACGTCTTCAAAGATTTTTACCTTTACACAGCTTTAAGTTCAATAATCGACGACAGCAATCCAGATTATTTTAACAAACAGTTTAAATTTAAAAATAAATTCTTAGGTGGAGCCGAAACCAGATCAAAACGTGACGAACGCTGCACGCGCACAGTGATGGATACTTTCCCCAAAGAACTTGATCAAATCATGATACCTAAATTGTTTCCAAATTTTCCAGAAAAAAAATTTATTGCAGTAGCTACAAAAATTCGCGATAGCATTGTTTCTGGTCTAAAAGAGAACAACTGGCTTCAACCAGAAACTAAAAATAAAGCAATTTTAAAAATCGAAAAAGCTCGACTTTATCTGGTTCGACCAGAAAATGATATCGAATGGGATTTTTTGCCCGTACAAAAATTTTCACAGACAAATAAAATTGATAACAATCTGTTGTTCGCAAAAAATGTTTTTAAAAAACAGGTCAATGAATTAAAATCCGGAATCAATTTAAAAGCCTGGGGCATGGGTCCACTGACCGTGAATGCGTATTATGATTCTTCTGCAAATAAATTTGTTATGCCACTAGGTATTTTGCAGTATCCATTTTTTAATCCCGAAGGCGACTTGACAGAAAATTTGGGTGCCGTAGGTGCCGTCATAGGCCATGAATTGGGCCATGGCATAGACGACGAGGGTTCTAAATTCGACGAAAATGGAAAACTCAATCAGTGGATGACAATGAAAGATTTGAAAGAATTTTCTGATCGCGGAAAAAAATTAATTACTCTGTTTGATAAAGCCGGTCACAACGGCGCCTTAACTTTGGGTGAAAATATCGGCGATCTGGTTGGATTAACTTTCGCTTACAGAGCCGCATTTCAAAATACGAAACCATCAATCGAAGATCAAAAAAAATTATTTATCGCTTACGCAAGATTATGGTGTTATGTCGCCCGCCCAAAAACAGAAGAACAACAATTAAAAACAAATCCGCATGCATTGGGCTGGGCACGCATCAATGAACAAGTTAAACACCAGAAAAATTTCGCTGAGGCTTTTGCATGTCGCAAGGGCGATGCAATGACGTTGCCAGAATCTGAGCAAGTTCAGATTTGGTAAATTTTTATAAATACCGCAGCGATGTGTTTTTTAGATTTTCTTTGATTAATCGATCAGATAAAATCTGACACAGCATTTTATAAAATAGAAGCTCAAATTTTTCTTTGTCCGATGGTTTGATATGCAAAAAATAATCGGCATTAATCGAAAAAGTTTGAACTTCATTCTGTGCAACGATTGTCGTTGATGCAGATTTTTCTGTTGCCACAGACATCTCACCCATGACTTCGCCAATTTCAGATAATTCAGTTAATTTTTGACCGCCGATATAAACTTCGACGATGCCTGATCTTAAAAAAGAAATATGATTATTATTTTGACCTTCAATTAAAATACAATCACCGGCCATGTATGACTTGGCTTCAACCATAGTGCTTAGCTGAAGCAAAATATCTGATTTGAAAATTTTAAAAAATGGATACTCTTTAATCTCTTGAGCTATTTGCGAAGGGTGCATTTTCATGTCTATAGATTAACTTATTTATACCCCAAAATATCCACAAAAGTCTGCCCCTTGGCCAAAGTCGATGACGGTTTGGCCCTTTGGCCTTTAATTAAAATTTTTCCTGTTGAAAAAAGTTCCTTATACACAGACCGCGAAATATTTTTTAAATCTAGGCTTTGCTTCTGTTCACGAAGGCTCGTTAATAAAACAGAGTCTAAACGCTGCCCTGAAGAGTTTAAAACCAAAATAACTCGAAAAGAATTGGGTGGCTGCACAGGAGTGTAGTTATTTTGATCTTTGTAATTCTCGTCATCGTGCTGGTCTTCATTCATTTAAAACTCCTTAGAAATATTTAATGTATTCAGTTTCAGATTAGGATACACCTTGGCCATGAAATTTCAAAACTCTAGTTTACGCCAGACCAAATTTACAGGCATGTCTTTGAACGCTGAATTATTAACGGCCGTTCAAATGATGAAGATCTCAAGACCCACTGACGTCCAAGAACAAGCCATTCCAACGGCTCAATCCGGCGTCGATCTGATCGCCATTTCACAAACAGGCAGTGGCAAAACTTTGGCTTTTGCATTGCCCGTTTTAAATTTTTTAATTCAAAAACCAACCTCGCGCGCTTTGATTTTAGCCCCCAGCCGAGAAATGGCTCAACAAATTCATAAAGTCGTTGGCCTATTATTAGTCGATCTGCAATCAACAGCAGATGTCGTTACAAATTGTTTAGTCATCGGTGGAATTCCCAGCGCGAAACAAATCAGCGCCTTAAAAAAAGTTCCACGTTTAATTATCGCAACACCGGGCCGATTGAACGACCATCTGGTGAATAACAAAGGTTTACTACAAGGTGTTGAACATGTCGTGATCGATGAAGCGGATCGTATGCTTGATATGGGATTTTTACCTCAGTTAAAAAACATTCAACACACATTGCGTACAAATTTTCAGACGATGATGTTTTCAGCCAGCTTTAATCCACAAATTGAATCCATCGCGCAATTATTTATGAAATCATCTGCCGTGATGATTAAAGGTGCCCAGGCTGAAAAGCCCGTTGCAGGACTTAGACAACGAATTCTATTTATTGATAAATTTGCAAAGAACGACCGATTGCTGGACGAATTAAATTCAACCACTGGCGGCGTCATCGTATTTTGCGGTAATCAAGGCAGCTGCGAACGCATGGGCGAATATTTAAAAGAATATGGTTATTCGGTCGATCTGATTCACAGCGCTTTATCACAGGGCCACAGAAATCGCGTGCTTCGTAATTTTCGAGACGGCGACATCCGAATTATTGTTGCGACAGATTTATTAGCGCGTGGAATTGACGTGCCCCATGTTGATCATGTGATCAATTTTGATTTGCCATTTCAGGCCGAAGATTTTCTTCACCGCATTGGCCGCACAGCGCGCGCTGGACGAGAAGGTCAATCACTGACGTTTGTGACATCACAAGATGGCCAGATGTTTCAAAAAATAAAACCGTATTTACAAAATGCTCGTGAAGAAAAATTAGTTGAAGATTTTGAATTTACAAAAAAAGTTTATGTCGATCGTACAAACCGATATAAAAATAAAAAATTAGACGAAAAACCAAAATTTGATCCCAATAAAAAAATATCTGAAAAGCCAGTTTCAAAAACGATTGGTGCTTTTGATAAACCCAACAAACATGCCGTTGGTGATCTGGCTGCCAAGCCAGAAAAGGCTCGCAATGATAAATATAAAACATTGGCTGCGAAATCTGATGGCTTCGGCAAACCCAGCGTTTGGAAGAAAAAACCCACAAGATAACTGTCACAAGACAGTCGATTCTCACTCTTAATTTGCTCGCTGTATTTAGTTCATCAGAGAGCAGAAACTCTATTCATGCTCTGGATTTTAAAAATAGCCATTTAAAATCGATATCTTACACGCACCACCGTCAAAACAACAGACATATTCATTTTTTGAATACCTGAAATGCAGTAATTAAGTTCACTCCTTTTTGAATAATTCAGGTATATTCCGGCTGCGCATATTTAATGCAGAAAAGAGTGCCTTATGTCTTCGGTTTTTTTAAATCAATTTCATGTCGAAAAACCAAAAAATTGCGTCAAGCAAGACGATCTTTTGAATTGGATTATCAAATGCCACCAATTGGCTGAATCAAAAAATTTAAAAGCTGACAAAGTTGACTCGGAACTGATTGAAAAATTATTTCATCGTTACGGCGTTAAAGCTGCACAAATTTCCCAGCGGTATTTAGAATCTGATGATATTTTGTCAAATAATTTTGAAACTAACGAAATTTATAAAGTCAGCGCTGAACAAAAAAATGGTTCAAGCATCACCGATCGCGCAAATTTTTTCTCTGATAGAGCCTACGAAATTTTCAAAAAATTTTATGATGTGTCATCTGCAAATCCAACTCAAAAAATTCAACGCCCCGATCATTTAATTCATGTTTCATGCACAGGTTATATTTCACCCAGCGCTGCACAAAAAATTGTAACCGAAGAAAACTGGAATCAAGTCACTGATGTCACACACGCATATCACATGGGTTGTTACGCGGCGATGCCCGCAGTCAGATTAGCCAAAAGTTTAGTTCACTCGGAATCAATGACAAACCCTACGTTTACGACTGATATTGTTCATAATGAAATGTGTGGCCTGCATATGAATCCATTATCGCAAACGCCAGAGCAAATGGTTGTTCAAACATTATTTGCCGATGGTCACATTAAATACACAGCAACGACAGAATTAAAACCCAACGGTAAAAATTTAAAAATTATTTCTTTATTAGAAAAAGTTGTTCCTAACTCAATCCAAGACATGAGCTGGATCCCAGCGCCTTGGGGCATGCAGATGAATTTATCACGCGAAGTTCCCGCCAAAATTAAATTGGAACTTAAAAAATTTTCAGAAGAACTTTTTAAAAAAGCAGGCTTATCATATACGGATGCTATGAAATCAGTTTTCGCAATCCACCCCGGCGGCCCTAAAATCATTGATTCAGTTCAAGAAGTTTTGGAACTAAATCCAGAACAAATCGCTGAGAGCAAAAAAATTCTGTTTGAGCGCGGCAATATGTCGTCTGCAACTTTGCCGCATGTCTGGAATGAAATATTAAACAACAATTATCCCATCGGCACCAAAATTGTCAGCTACGCTTTCGGCCCAGGCTTAACTTTGTTTGGTTCTGTTTTTGAGATTTGTTAGTGAGGCTGATGCAATGAGCTTTTCAAAATTATGATTCTTTTATTAATTCCATTTGCGCTGCAAGGCTTAGCGATGTTTTTTGATGAATTTTATTTTCACAGAAAACGTGGTCTGCCATTATGGGAACGCATCGGTCACCCGATCGATTCCTTATCTGTGCTTGCGTGTTACAGTTTTATTTATTTTCAGCCACCGACAGATTTAAATATGAAAATATATATCGCGCTGTGCGCATTTTCATGTTTATTAATTACCAAAGACGAATTTGTTCACACCCAACACTGCGAAGCTCGTGAAAATTGGCTGCACGCTGTTTTATTTGTTCTGCATCCGATCACATTTTTATCGGCTGGATTAATTTGGAAAGATAATTTGAATCCACAATTTATTGCGCTTCAACCTTTGGTTATTTTATTATTTATGACCTATCAAATCTTATACTGGAGCCCACTATGGAACAAAAAGTAAATAACGCCATTTATGATACATACGGTGACCGCTGGTATGATGCTGATGACGACCCCGTAGCATTATTGCGAGCTGAATCAAAAACCAAAACTCCGTGGATCATTGAACGCATCAAAGATCATGGTCTATTAAATCAAACGACCAAAGTTTTAGACGTCGGCTGTGGCGCAGGATTTTTAAGTAATGCTTTAGCCAAAGAAGGATTGCAAGTCACTGGTGTTGATTTATCAGAAGAAAGCCTCAAAGTTGCAGCCAAGCACGACGAAACAAAATGCGTACATTATCAAACAGCCGACGCGTATAAATTACCTTTCGCTGACGCAACCTTTGATGTGCTGACAGCGATGGATTTTTTAGAACATGTTGAACATCCAGCCGATGTCATCAAAGAATTTTCACGCGTGTTAAAACCAAATGGTTTATTTGTATTTCATACGTTCAACCGAAATCCATTAGCTCATTTAGTAATTATCAAAGTCGTCGAATGGATCGTTAAAAATACGCCAAAACATTT
>CANBND010000058.1 GCA_947370945.1 Pseudobdellovibrionaceae bacterium
ACGCACCCATGGAAGGGCCACCTATGAAAAAAATTACGAAAAATGTAATGTTACTTTCTGCACTTAGTTTTTTAATCGCGACAGGATCACAAAAATTACAATCAACAAACCAACATTCATACTGGATGAAAATTTCTGCGCATGATAAATTTGAACGTTCCGTTTTAGCCAATGACGGAATTGCTATTGAAATCGTGCAAGATAATTATGTGGTCGCCTACGGTGGCGATCGTGAATTAAATAAAATGAAAAACCGTGGATTGCTTTTAGCTTTTTCAGATTTACGGATTGAAAATAATTACAGAAAAAATCTAATCAATACCAAAGATTTTCCGTCAAAAGATTCGGACTATCATAACTATCAAGAATTAACAGAAGCGCTGAAAGATTTAACGGCCAAAAATTCTGATCTGGTGAAAATGACATCGATCACGCAAACAACTGAAAAACGCGACATGTGGGCTTTGGAAATCACAAATGATCCGAACAATGCCGCGCAAAAACCTGCCATTATATTTATGGGTGGCCATCACGCTCGCGAACATTTATCTGTCGAAATGCCGCTGATGTGGGCCCAATATTTAGTTGCACAATTTCGCGCTGGTAATTCACGCATAGTCAGTTTATTAAATTCACGAGTGATTCATATTATTCCAACAGTAAATCCTGATGGCATGGAATACGACATTGCTTCAACAAATTATCAAATGTGGAGAAAAAATCGTTCGAAAAATTCCGATGGAACTTACGGCGTCGATTTGAATCGTAATTATGGTTACCAGTGGGGAACTGGTGGATCATCAAGCAACACGAGTGATGAAACCTACAAAGGATCTGGACCGTTTTCTGAAATTGAATCAACAGCTATTAAAAATTATGTCGAAGCTCACACAAATATTACAATTTTATTAACTTACCATTCATTTTCAAAATTGATTTTATATCCTTGGGGGCACAAATACGCCAACCTTGAAATCTCAAAAGATTTTGCCGTTCATAAAACGATGGCGGAAAAAATGGCGACATGGAATGGCTATACTCCAGAACAAAGTTCGGCATTATATATTGCCAGTGGTGATACGACAGACTGGTCTTATGGAGCTCACAAAATTATTTCATTTACATTTGAACTTGATCCGGCAAATTCAGGTTTTGGCGGTGGTGGATTTTACCCCGGAGCTGCGCAAATTCAGCCGTCATTTGATAAAAATATTGAACCGATGATTTATTTATCGCAGTACGCAGACAATCCATACCGCGTGCTCAATGTCGGCATTGGCCCAATCAATCCTTAATTTTAGATATTATTTAAACTACATGGCACTAATCATTGATTCGACAAAATTACGTGCCGAATTAAAATAAAGACCTACTCCAAATAAAATCAGTGATGCTGCCAGTTTTGAAAAAAATGGCACATTTGATCCTAGATAAGATTTTGTAAACATCATCCACAATTTCTTATCTAAACGTTGAGCTCGTTTTTTTTCTTCGCGCGACAATACTGTTGATGCTTGAAATGCTAATATAAATAATGAGCCCAAAATTAAAATCATTTCAAGCGGCCATGCAACAAAAATATATCCAATCAGAAACTGAATATATTTAAAAATACTCAGAGGATGTTTTAATATGTTTTTACTTTCTTGATACAATAAACTTGTGGCTAATTCTTTTTTGAAATCTTTGATTTTTTCAGAATCACCCATAGATTGAATTTGTTTTAAATACGACCGTTGAACAGTTTGTAAATCTAGGCCTGACAAAGAACTGTATTGTGTCCATTTGTACAAAGTATCGATCTGCTCAGCTGTAGGCTGATTCAGTTTTTGACCAAACCCTAACGACATTTTGGCCAGCTTGGCTCCGTAAATTTTATATTTTTCAGGTTGATTCATTTTTAATATTGATTTATCCAAAGCCATTAAATGTTTAGCTGTTAAATCCATCGGGTAATTTAATTCATGCAAAAAATAGGCACACCAGAACAAATCAACTTTACGTTTTTCTGCATAACTAGAATAAAACAGTGCCGTCGATTGACCTACTAAAATATCATGCAATTTATCGAATTGATCTGATTGAATTGTAAGGTTCATTTGATTCGCTTTTTTTATGGCTTGGCTTAAACCATAAAAATTCATTTGCATTTTAGATCGCTGAGCCGGATCTACAGACAATCGAAGATTATTTTTAAGTTGATTCGCATATGTTAAAACTGCATTTGTCAGATTTTGAAACTGAAAATATTGTCGTTGTTCAGGCTTGATATTCTGATAAATGACTTTTTTTTCAATTTTTAAAAAAATTAAATCTAAATCCAAATCAGCATTTTTAAAAGTTTCAATCTGAAATTTTTTAAGCACTGCTTGTGCAGATTTAAAGTAATACATTTCATCAAACTTTTCATATTTGATAGGAATAGCTTCGAGTGGCCGATTTGTTTTTATCATTGCCGTCACATGAGCACAGCTGAATATGATAACTAAAGTGAAGTAAATTTTTTTGGCTATCGCTTGCATGGAGACGTTTTAATTCATTTTTTAATTAATGAACACCATAGATTTTTGGGACTGTAAATTGTAGTGTCTAAGATTTTGACAGTGACACTTTTGCGCCTCTGAAAAGAACTCAAACAGTATTTGAGCTCCAAATGAATCTGATTCTAAACAGTCGGATCATGATTTTGCAGATACAATTATGTATGTATTTTTCAATTTCAATTTTAATACTTATCAGTGCCATTGGCTTTGTCAGCGCGAATGCCTTATCTGAGGAATTCTGTTTTCGTGATCACCTTCAGGAGGCGATCACATTAAATACCCAGCGTCGTTCGATGTATTCTCAGCTGACGAGTGGAAGATCAGAAGCCATTTCTAATCAATTAATTCGTATGGAAAAAACTTCGCTGCTCCTAACCTATTTACCGATGAATAACTTTGATCACAAGCTGGCTGATTTTAAAAAATATAACATCGATGTCACATGCGAGGCCTTTGTGTCTATGAAAACTGTCACAGACTTTAATTCAACATTTACAACAGGCTTACCCAATGCTGACACAGCGGTTGCTAATAGCGATCTAATTATTTCTAAACTTGAAGGGCTTGTCAGCGCCCAAGACACTGTGCTTTTAAAGAGTCTGCTTTTAAATATAATCCAAAGTTTAAAAGTTGAGCCCAGATTAAACTGCATGACAACACACGTTTTGGATTCGATGGCACGAATAGTCAGTCTGTATCCACATTGGGCTAATCAAATCACAGTTGAAAATGATCAAATCAAATTTCAAAAAATTATTTCAAATTTACTGACCAACCATTTGCGTTCAATCAAATATACAGCACAGCTGGACCAAAAAGCACGCCCTCTGCAATTGGCTGGGCTGCCAATTATTTGCCAAGACGTCCCCGTTATTCAGTACGAACAATAATCGTCTCATATCAAGATTTTAGACAATATTTTTGCGTGCTGAGGTTTATATTCGCTTTAATATGGCTTAGTTTGTGCTTTTAATAATTCATATGAAGTACGTTATAATTTTATTACTGTCGGTTGTTTGCACGCAAAGTTTTTCGAACACTCTGGAGAAATGCTTATCCAGCGTATCTGAAAATCCAAAATCGTGCGCTGATAAAAACATTAAAAACTTAACTTTGAATAATTGCTTTAGCGAAGCAGAAAAAATTAAATCTGATTTATCCAAAGAAAATTTAAAACAATTTTGTTTTTATCAGGTGTCTGAGTTCCCGACAATAACAACCTGCCTGAACGCATCTGAAAAAATGGCCATCGCAATAAATCATGACGAGGCTGTGTTTGAATGTGTCCGTCAATTTCAAGAACATCTGACTGAGAATCAATGCCAAAAAATTTCAGAAAAGTTAAAATATGCCGACAAAGCCAAACATCTAAATCGCCTTTGTGATCAACTATAAAATTTTATTCGCAGGAACAACTATCGGAATTCCTGCTGGAAAGTATTTTTTCTGTCGCAATTGTACTAATCGTAAATGTGGGTTATAGGATTTAAATTTTTCAAAACTGCCGTCATAAATTTTTAAAATTTCTTTCTGATTTTTAGCCATTGGTAAATACACATTCTGAACTTGATCAGGCATTGTACGTATAAGATTTTCACCAAATAATAATTTAGCATTTCGTTCGACGTGCAAGGCCGCCAAAAAACATGAATAAAAATTTTCCGAGGCAAATCCCCAGCTGTTGGTTTTTTCAGTTGAATCAATTAATTCAGAAATTTGTTCAGCACCCGTTTTAATTTTCATCCGACGAACACCCGCCAAACCGTGATTATAGGCCGTGATGGCCAAGGGCCAATTTTTTAACTTCTTATAATTTTGTTCCAAAATATTTGCAGCCAGTAAAGTTGAATAATAAGGGTGGTTACGTTTGTCGTAATACTTTTGCACGTAACCTTCGGCCTTACCAACGGAAGGCATAATCTGCCACAACCCACTAGCGCCAACTTTTGATTGTGCATAAATGTTAAATGAACTTTCAACGAAAACAATTCGGGTCAATTCTGGTGGCAAATTTTTGTCTTTGAAAATTTTTTCCATCATGGGTAAGTATTTTCCGGAAACTTGCAGTGCATTTTGCATGCGGTCTTTAAGCCCCATCTGCAAACGAATTTTATTTTTGTTTTTAATTTTAAATTTAACTATGAGTTGTTTTCGTTTTTGTTCGATCAGAGTTTGTATCCTGTGGTTTTTTGCTTGTTCTGACAAAATGTAATTATTCTTTATCGAACTTATATCAATTTCGCCATAAATTTGCCTAGGGTGATCTGTATTATGAAATACACCTTGTGATGTTGTATACTTCGAATAGACATCAACCCAAAACGAAACACGATCTTGTAATTCAGTTTCAGCTTTAAAAAAAGTTTTCCGCGGCAAGCTGGTTGACCATTTATTAATCGCTGAAAATGTTTTGCACGAAAACGATATCAAAAATATAAATAAATAAATATGACGGTGAATTTGAAACACACTTTATTTTAGAATACGAACAAGCATTTGATCAAAAGTTTCGTGCACTATTTTCATGTCACGTGGACCATTGTACAGGAAAGTAAAATGTATAATTTCACCATTTGTACGACCGGCGTAGCCACTCATCGCTATAGCGCCATCCAGATAGCCGGTTTTAGCACGAACAAAGCCTTTGATTGCAGGCTCGGACAGTCTTTTTTTCAGTGTGCCATCGATACCTAAAATTGGCAAACTTTCAATAAAACCCGGAAATATTTGAAAATCATTTTGCATGACTTCAAGAACTTTATTTAAGGCCGTTGCTGTAAATTTATTATCACGCGTGAAGCCCGACGGATTTTTAATGTATAAATCGTTTGGATTTAAACCAATTTTTTTTAATTCTTTGCGTATAACTTCAATACCTGTTGATAATGTCGCAGGCCTTTCGCCTGTGTAAGCGGCTAAATTTTTCGTCAACATTTCTGCGACAAAATTATTTGAAAATTTGTTCATGTCGATCAAAATCTGATTTACAGATTTACTTTCGGCTGTTGCAACCTTTATAGCGGCCGATGGAACAATGCCATTTTTCAAGCGACCTGTGGTTGAAATTCCTCGCTGCGATAAAAATGATTTTAAATTTTCAGCTGTCCATAGCACAGGATCAGAAACGTTCTTAAAATATGCTTTTTCATCAATTTTTGAATGCACGTCGCCGCTGACAGTAATTATTTTTTGCTCTTGATTGACGTCAATAATTAATTCCTTAGCTGATTTATTGTCATTTGTGTTCGTTTTATTGATCAGTTTAAAATATTGATTATCTGGATCTAAATATACTGCTGCCGCTTTATTTTTTTCTCCGGGTTTGACAAAAATATTCACTGAATTCCAATTAAAACTCATGGCTCCCGTCGGCGAATCATACGACCTGTCAACGCGAACAGATTCGCGTGTTTCATCGTAGCGAATTTGATCAAACATTGAATCGTCGACAATAATATCTTGAACTGATTTTATATTTTTTCTGGCAAATTCGTTAACCAAATACCACATATTTTCTGAAACAAAACTGGGGTCGCCGCCACCTTTGATATACAAATTTTTACCGTCAAAATACAATTCCGTTTTGAATTTGTAATTTAACGATAGAGTTTTCAAAACAGCATAGGTTGTTAAAATTTTTGACACGGAGGCGGGAATAAATTTTTTCTGTTCATTCATTTGGAAAATTTTTTTAGAACCTAAAGAAACTTCAATACCAATTTGGTCAGAGCCGATCCCATTTTTTTTCAAAATATGATTTAAATCAGCATTGATTGAATCAACATCTGGATAGGCAACTAGACCAAAGTAAAGACACGATAAAAATAAAAATACATGTTTCATTTCATTGATACTAGCTGCAAAATATTTTTATGAAAACAAAAGATTGGATTTTAGTTGTTGCGTCTTTGATTTTAGTTATTTTTATCGATCAAATTTCAAAAACCTATGCAACGGCGACACCGGAATCATGGCTTGGTCCAGTGCATTTAATTTTGGTTCAAAATCATGGTGCAATGCTGGGAATGTTTTCAGGGTTGCCGGCATTTTTACGAATTGTCAGCCTATCAACGAGCGGATTTTTTTTACTCAGTATCTATTGTTTTTTGCAATATATCATTCCCATCAAAATTTTTAAATTAAGAATTGGTTTGTCATTACTCATTGGCGGCATTTTAGGAAATGTGATCGATCGCACATTGTTCGGTTATGTGATTGATTTTATTTCGGTACAAATAAATCACTGGCATTCGCCTGTATGGAATATTGCAGATATGATTCAGTGGATTGGTTACATGTTAATCGTTATTTCGCTCATCAAACAAGGCCACTTGCTGTGGCCTGACCAAAATTCACGACAAACTTTTTGGGTGAATAAAAAATTTCAAATCAAATATGCTGCTGTTTTTATGATGACCGGCCTATTATTAACATTAATGAGTCTGGTTTTTTCATACACGTATTTAAAAATCACGCTAACTGAAATTTTAGGCCAAAATCCGGGTGCAGTGAATCAGTACACAGATGCATTTTTATTTTCATTTTTAATTTTGGTTTTGGCTTTCTCGGTTACATTATTTATGATCGCAAAAATAATTTCCCATCGAATTGCTGGTCCCGTTTACGCCTTCGAACGTTTTCTGAATGAAGTTCTTGAAGGCAAGGGCCTGACAAAATCCGGGCAAGCACTGAAATTGCGCGCTGGTGATGATTTTATTCACCTTGAAAAATTAGCCGAACAAGTTCGCGAAAAAATAGTTTATTGGAATTCATTAAAAGCTGTCGAAGTTGTTGAATATTCGGATGAAGAAGTGAACTAATATTTTTTGCTAACCTGAATCTACCGCAACTCAATTGATCCGGTTTTTAAATCCCATTTTTTCGATAGCCCAAGCGCAGACGTCACATTGATTAACGTCGAATCCGATTCTGTATGAATTTGGATTATTATGGTGATTTCTATGCCAACCCTCACCGAATGTAAATATATTTATAAAAAAACTATTTACAGAGGTATCTGCTTCAGCTTTATTAGAGTGCCCCATTGAATTAATTAATCCGTATCCATGAAAAGCCAGAACAGCCGGAACACTGTATACAAAACAATAAATCTTTAATCCAAAAAAAATAAAAATGCTGAACTGATATAGGAATAAAAATAAAAAATAATTTTTTGACATCCACAACACAAATGGTTTTTTATACAAATCTCTGATGATTTTTCTTTTAAAAATAATTTTATTCCAGAAGTGGATGTATGTACGAAATCTTCCAATATGCTTTACAGAATGTGGCTCATGCTCTGTGTCAGCATAGGCATGGTGCATTCGGTGTGCCGCGACCCAAGAAATTGGAGACCCTCCATTCGCAAGGCACCCCAACACAACACATATATTTTCAAACCAAATTGGGCACATAAAACTTTTATGTGATAGGAGCCTGTGAAAACCAATGCTAATGCCAAAGCTGGCATAAATCGCATAAATAAAAACTGAAACCAGAAATAGTTTATAACTAAAAAATGAACTTAAGACATAAATAAATAAAATATGATTCATTAAGTGCTGAGCTCGTAACAGCATAACATTCGATAAGTTCACATTAAATATTTTAGTCATAACTTTGAATACAATAATCTGTAAAAAACGTAAAGTATTAAGTCCCAAAATACACAAAACCAGACGATAAATCTTTTTGTCCAAATGTATCGATAATTAAATGCAACCTCGGACAATCTGAATCATTCACTGCCCAATGTAATAATCCTGTATTTAAAAAATACACCCGACCATCAGCAGGAAAATATGTTGAAAAATGAGATTTATTCTTAATCACATGCAAACTGCAAAGCTCATTCGTCAAAATAGGAATATGGTACCTTGTAATATACGATGGGTCATAATCCACGTGTGGTTTAAGTTGAAAATGAGGGGATAAATAAGCAAGCCTAACGCGAGTCACGGGTGATTTAAAAGAATCCAAAATTTTTTCAAAAATACCCTGAACGTGTCTATTTCGCTGACCATAATTTTTTTCATCAGCGATCGGACTGTATCTCGCGTTTTTTGGATCTAGCCTTTTTGATCTGAAAAAAATATTATCGACCTTATCTGTAAATAAAGCGTCTTTAGAGTCTTTATTTTCTTTAATCACTTCACCCGCATACTCTGTCAAATAAAGTTGTTTGTATTTTTCACCCTCAAGAAAATCTGACTTTTTTTCAGAAAAAAACTGATGTCTCGAAAACTGATTTTCAAAAACAAATTTAGACATATGAGTCTGGGCGCTGTAATTAATATCAATATACTTATCAAAATTAAATAGACTGTGTTTTTCACAATGATGAATAATTTCTTGAATATCAAACTGCAAATCATTCAAAACAGCAAATGCAGGAAGTTGTTTTCGATTCAGCATACGTTAATTCTGGGCCTTAGTTCCGTGAAGATAGGCTTTTTTCCCCAAAAAAAACTATCGTAAATTTTTTCAGAATTAATTTCTAATGATTTTTTTTTTAATTCATAAAATGGAATATGACTGTTTAAATGATGTGTCTTGTGCAACGAAATACAATGTGGGAAAAATAAATATTGCAATGGCTTAATTAAAATAATATCGCGCGCTCTGATGTCATCATCTATATTTCCAAAATGTTCGACAACTTGCCTTAATCTTGTCATCAGTGGTAAAAAAATGAAATAGGCTACGCCATATGAAAAAAAAGCATTATAAATTTCTCCGTTTGAAATCTTAACTAGACTGATTAAAATTACATTTATACTTATAAAATAAAGTCCAACGTCTCTGATCGAATTCATCCGAGATTGCCTAAAAAGATCTGCTATAAAAAAAAATGGGCTTAGAAGAAAATTTAAAAATAATTTTTTTCTCTCCATAGGAAAAATCCACAATTTCAAAAAGTTATTTTTTGTTTTCCTTTTCCAATCCGGGTCGCTGTCAGTAAATAGATATTGATGATGCGGCAAGTGCCCGCTTCTGTAATGATCAACTGATAAAAACACCATAGATCCGCAAAAAATATTTCCTAGCAATGTATTCAATTTAGAATTATGTGGTACTAAATTTCCGTGAACAGCTTCATGTAAAAAAACGCCAAGCGCATGAATTCTTGATGCCAACAGCAAGCCAAATAAAACATGATACAAATGATTTTGTATCTGCGCGGCCAAAATGAATGTACTCACAATCACAAACCAATCTAATGATAAATATAAAATAGCATTGAGGTCGTGTGTTTTATATTTCATGCTTTACGAAGGCTGAACTTTGTAACGATACCAAGGCTTTCTCTTAATTGAAAATCTGTTGAATCACGTGTTGTTTTTAAATTTTCAATAAAATTAAATAATGTCTTTGAATTATTAAATGTAAAATATGCGACCGAGTTCACATTATCTTTTTTTTCTACTTTATAAGTGCCATTAAACTTTTGAACGAGTTTTTGAATCTGGTTGTTTCTTTCAGTGTTCAGCCAATTATTTTTTAAATTCAACTGATCACAAATAACATAGACTAATTGATTAACTTGCTTAGACATAAAATAATCTTTATGACGATTTAAAATTAATTGAACATTCGCATCATTACCTTCAAACTCGAAATCAGAGGCCCTGAATTTTAAAATACTGTTAGGCATAAGCACGATCGCAGAAAATGCAAAACCAATTTTTTTTATTAAATTACGACGATTATTCACAAATACCTCTCCAATTTTATGATAACATTTTTCAAATTATGTTATTCATATTTTTTAAATATGATGACTCTTTCTGCGTGTTTATGTCTTAAAATAAGACACTTCAGTTTCAATTCGATCATCGGCAGTCAATCCAAGAATAGCCTTAAATTGAGCGCGAAAATACGCATCTTGATTTTGCAATAGTTCATACCCAGTGTATTTATCTCTTCGCTCCATGGCAACAAATTGAATATAATGGTCATACTTAATGCCAGTATTTGTTATTAAATCAGGAAATTGATTATCAATCATCTTTAGAACCATAGGATCCTGAAAATATGAAAACACAAGCTCTGGAGTATATTGAAAAAATGCCGGACAAGCCCATCGATTTTTCCAAATAAAAAATCGATAAAATGCCGCAATTCGTTCCTTCTCGAGCAGAACCCAACCATTTTGATTTTTGCACACATGAGGTTCGCCACTACCAATGATAATATAATCCTCAGAAAAATGATCTGCAACATACATAGGAACAATCAGCTGTGGAGAAAAACACTGGGCACCAAGAACATATTTTTCAGATTTTGTTTTCCAGAAATCAATGACATCCAGATCAAATATTGTATAGCTGATACTGTTTTTTTCACAAAAATTTATAGCGAACTTAATATCATGTTCATTTAAATTTTCAGGAAATCGAATAATTGTACATTTGAAATTTACATTTGCTGATAAAAAAACACGCGCTACAAATTCGCTATCAATACCTCCAGATAAAAATAAATTTTTGGGGGCTGTATATTTCTGCTCAATCTCTTGAGCTGCAGAAATCGCTTCAAAAAAAAAATTTTTCATAGGCCTACGCGGCAGACCATAATTGACAGACCAGCACTGATCCTGACTTTGCCGAAATGGCTGGCCATTGCCGTTATAATCAAATTTAAAGTGGTTGTTGACTGTTAATTCAAGTTGAGTAGACATATAATCATGAGCCCTCGTGAAATTATTTTATGTCAAAATGAAAATCTGCAATTATTTGAAGACCTCTACAGCGACACATCTTCAATTTATCGCACAGAAACATACCAGCGCAACTTTAATTCATATATTGAAAATTCAGATAAGGAACTTTGGGGAATTAAAGAAAACGGTCTTCTTTTGGGGGCTTTGGCGATTTACAAATGGAAAGGGCTGCCCTACTTTACAATTTATGATCTGGCTCTAAAGCAAATCCAATCTAGAAATTTATACATAGAATCTTTAAATGAATTTTTAATACATATCCTCGATATGCAAAATAACAAGGGCTACTTTACTTTTTTTACAGCCAATCAGTTTCGCCCATCTCGAAAAAAACAGCTCGATAACTTTGGCTATGCTCCATTAATGCTTTCTGTATTTGATAAATATGATGCCTACCTTGAAGAAATCGTACCCGAAAATTCACGATCAAAAAATCAACGCTTTGATGAACTTTTAGGATCAAAAACACATCCCTTTGAAATGTGGATCCGAAGATACAGTTTGAAAATGCAATATCGAAAAATTTAAATGTCTTTTAAATCTTGCTTGCATAAGTTATCTGAAGACGCTTAAGTAAAGTATGCCTACATTTGAAAAATTACCTTTTCAATTCGACATCAACCAATTGATTCAACAGTATAAACATATTGAACAACAGTTCCCAATGGTCATAAGACCTGACCTGAAAGGCAATGGCGGTTGGAGTATTTTATCGTCGAATGGCAGCTACAAAGATGGTTGGTATATGGGAGCAAGCTGTTTTGAATCAAATGACAAAACATCCGGTCTTAAAAAAATTCAACTGAATTCAAAAAAAATTAATTCACTTCAGGGAAAGCCTTCAAAAAAATATTCTGTACCCACAGAAATTTGTACTGGATACATTGAAGAAGTTATGGCCTTACTTAAAAAAAATGGTCTAGACCCCACCAGAGCACGAATTGCAAAAATTGCTGCGGGCTACAGCACTCTGTGGCATCGCGATGGCAGACCCACAGATTATGCAGTTCGTTTGCATATACCAATATTAACTCATACCGATGTCATTTTTCATACTGAGTCCGGCAGTCGCCACCTGCCCGCAGATGGATCCGCATATTTAATTCACGTAAATCAAATGCATAACCTTGAAAATAATTCGCCCATAGATCGAATTCATTTAATAATGGATATTCGCGACTATAAAGGCATCAGCCAATTTCACAAATACAATTTGAAAAACAAATTACATGATTTTTTTAAAAGAATTTGTCTTCCGATCAGACATCGTTTTAAATCGCCTTAATCGCAAAACAATGGGGACCAAATTCGTAATCTTCAGTGACTTGAGTCTGAGTAAAACCAAATTTAGAATAAAAAATCCAACTCTCCATTCTGGGCATAGTCCACGCCTGAGAACATCCAGATTTGGAGGCTCTCTGAAACATGTTATGCATCAAAGATGTCGCAATTCCATTTTTTCGATAAACAGAATCAACCCAAAGCCCACGTATTCTAAATTGATCAACCCCAGTTTTAAATCCACTCAATACTCCAATCGTCTGTAAGTTCTGATGAATTAATATTTGAGCTGCAATAAAATAAGGTTTTGATTTTGTAAATTCAAGATCATAGCCGCCATTTAATTTTATCTGACTGGTCGGCTCAATCAGCGATTGCCTTCCTTGCCAAAGTTGGTTGCTCCAGAATGGCAGAATTTCTGAAAATGTGATCTCTGAAATTTTCAAAGATACTTGGTCTTGTTGTTTTAAGTTCACAAAACTCCTCTCTGACGACATGAAAAGCATCTTTCAAACAACACTTCGAGGCAAGAAAATTAACTCACGATTATTTAAAAAATCTGACTTCTCTATACACAATATACACACACGAAAATTACATTTTACGTTTGCATGCTAAATACGACTATACTACGATTTATAGAGAAAATTAAACAGCTCATAATTTTCTCTAAACCAAAGGAGCTTCGGTTGAAATATATGTGGCTATTTATATTTATTCTATTAAGCAATCACAATTTGATAGCTCAGCCAACGCAAACAGCACCTGTTGTAACAACACAAAATGATTCATCCATTTCAAAAATAAATATTACGCCACTCCCCGCAATGAATTTTTTTTATGCTATTAAATATAGAAACGATAAGAATTTTAATTGGCCACCCACAGTTTATGCATACGATAAAAAAGCTTATACCAATTCGACAGATAAAAAATATATCAAAAAAATATTCTTAACTTACTGTAACGAATTTGTCGCACAATATATTTCACATTTAAAAAAACATACAGATATCTTAAACGACTACAACGAAAAGACGTACTTATCACTTTGCCCAAAGGTCGAGCTAGCTATTGATAGCGCACCAGAATACAATCCAGATATACTTGCGATTCCGAATCAAATATTAATTGATAAACTCGATCAAACGACGGATATGGCGCAAAATACAACTGTATATTTACTAATTAAGAAATTCAATCAAGTTCAAAATGAACTTGATATTCTAAATAAAAAAAATATATTACGCTCTGAAAATAAAAGTCTAATCACAATGATCCTGAAATCTGAAAAAAATAATAATATAATTGTTGAAATATGGCTCTTGCTATTAACTTTTTCTTTAGTCTTTTTATTTATTAAAATTTATAAATAAAAATTTAAATACTTATTGCCCAGCCAAATATTTTTGACTTTTACTACGCTTATAGTGTTTGTCGACAAATATTTATACATTTTTCAGAATGAAATACTTGGTCCAAATCTTTACTATAGCTGCCCTGTTTAGCACAAATACGAAACTCTGGCATAACTTTACCTGTGCTTTTCCAATCCACCTTTAAAAGATCACATATTTCAACAGCGACCGATTCAACTTCATTTTTTTTTGATAATTGATACAATACTGTACTGTTGATACCGTACCAACTTAATCGCGTTGGCCAGAGCACTTCATCAGTTAAATTTGATAATCCATCGATCGCTTTAAATTCAAACCACGTATATGTTAATGGTGCTCGGATAAAAAGTGCAAATCGTGTAAAAGGAAAAATTTGCGAATTGCCCATAGATCCATTTTTATCGATCGGAAACACCCAAGCAACCGCAAGTAAACAAGCCGCAATGATAAAACCACAAAAACCTGGGCTATGTCGAAATTCTCGAGGACGTTTTAAAGTTAAAAAAGTAATTGGCAAAGATACAGCAAATACAAAATATAATGTCAGTGGTGTTGGAACATACAACCCCAGCATACAAAAAATTAAAATATGCATTAAACTCAAAAACAATCCAAATATATGAACCCATCGCCCCGATATAGAATAAAAAATAGCAAAAAATTCAATAACAAGCACACTGGTTAAAGCAAATTGACTAAAAAATGATGGCGAAGAAAAAATACTTGCAATGTAGTGAGGAGAAAAAACAGGTGTCATTTTATTATCAAAAAAAATCTGACTCTGAAGAGATAAAATTTGAAGTCCTCCCCTAGATGCCCAGTCCCACCCTTTTAATAGAATCCTGCTTAAAGCCATACTTGCGTAACTAAAGCCATATGCAGAAAATGCGCAATGCACTCCGTAAATTTCGGCACGGTGTAATCGCAATTGAAAATTTTTTTCTGGACGCTCCAACCACCAACCAAAAAACAAACCTAGACCATACGCCAAAGTCACCCA
>CANBND010000059.1 GCA_947370945.1 Pseudobdellovibrionaceae bacterium
CTTGGGATCTCAGCGGAAAATTCGACCCAACAAATTGTTTAGATATCGATCCCGAGACCATTTATATTTCTGCGATTGACGTTGCTGATCCGATAGCTTCGTAGAGATGAAAATTACGTACGATAAAATTTTATACTCAAAACTTAGTAGCACAAATCAAATGTGCGTCGATACATTTATCAAGTCTAAAATGGAAGTTCGATTTAAATTAATACAGACATGCAAAGCTCTCATAAAACGAATAAATCTGGGTATGATCGATAAAAATCTATACCCAAACAATATCGAATTAGATAAAGAATTTAAAGATACATTCAACTTTGAATTTAACTTCAAAGTTGAACCATAAGCCTTTTAATTCAACGGACACTCGTAATCAACTTGCACAGTTCTGCCCGCAGGAATTGTCGGCGTAAATACCAATGTATTATTCACAACTTGTGTACCGACTGCGCCCATTGATGGCGTGATGTTCACAGCGATATTTCCAACCGGAGCACATTCTAAATTCACAGATGATAAATCACGGACGATGCGGTCTTTGAAATAATTTAAATTTTGTGAATAATCCGCGGCACAAATACTGCCTGTGTATCCGCCCGTCAGCTGCGACAATTCATTGTATTTATAACCGTAATGACTTTTTGCTCCGCCAGCATCTTGCGCCGCCATACATGTTGTATCATTTGGTTTAACAATGATTGAATTCACTGAAAAACGTTTATCGTTACCAAATTTTTGTTTTACTTTATTTACGTACGACTGTGGCAAATCATCTGCTTCAAGTGGTTTTAATTCTCCGCTGTAATATGCTTGCGCAGAATCGCCACCAACCGAACGCTCGTCTTCATCAGATAAAAAGATCACTGATAACGAAGCCTCTGGACGGTAACAAGAATTGTATTGCGCATATTCAGTATGCCAAAATGCAGCTTTGATTGCTCGCTCATCATCAGTACCTGCCCAGCCAGCGCCAATTTCAGAAATTGTCTGAGTAAAAATTGAATACGGATCTGTGGCTCCTAATTTTAAAACCCAAGCAGGGCTAGCTAAATAATTTACCCAATTTCTTGAAGCTCCCCAGTATAGCACTCCGTTACCATTCACATCCTGCGCGCGAGTCACTGTCACACACATTTGCCAATTGATATTTGAAGCACCTAAATCATTAACGAAGCCTTGAAGCTTTTGTGCAAGGTGCGTATTTTCAGGAGCCATTGAATTCGAATCATCAACAACTAATAAAATATCGACTTCATTATTTGTGACGGTCACTGCTTTGTTGTATGCCACATGACGTGTTTGAATAATAACAGGACCAACAACAACTTCTAAAGGATCTGCTAACACGAATGAATTATATCCCGGCGCAGTTGATGTTAAATAAATTTGATATGTTCCAACACCCGCAGAAATAAAATCTGGCACTGACGATGCTCCGCCGATTCCTGCGATTGTAACAGGTTGACCGTTTCTGAAAACAGTCCATACATTTGTTGCTGAAGATGGATTACAATCCGAAGTTAACGTCGGATTTATTCCGTTGGTTGCGATACTGACAGAGACTAATGTTGAATTTAATCTTGGCGCACAGTTCAATGTTAATGTCGCAGGGCTTGTCGAATCGACTGTTAACACCAAAGGATTTGTCGTGCTCCATGTTGTGTTGTTCGGATGACTGGCTGTTAAATAAATTAAGTATGTTCCGGCTCCTAAACTTAAAAAATTCGGATTTGAATTCGAACCCGCCAAACCTGGAACTGTGACTGTTTGTCCGTTACGAGTCGCTGTCCAATTATACTGAATATTCGAAGGCGCACAATTTGCGCTGATTAAAGGATTTGATGATGATGATGTCACTGTTAACGAAGTTAATGTTCCATTTATTCGCGGTGTACATTGGATCGGAGTTAGAGTCGGTGGTGTTACCGTTTGTGCAACTGTGACATTCAACGGCGCCGAACTTTGCCAGTGCGCTGAACCTAACGATGTCGCATATAAATAAACGCGATATTCACCAGGACCAAAAGTTTTAAAATCAGGATTTGAAACTGAACCGGATAAACCAGAAATAACAACAGGTGTAGTGTTTGAATCTTTGTAAACTGTCCAAATATAACTGCCGGCTGACGGCGAACAGTTCGCTGAAACATTTGGATTATTGTCTGCAGAATTAATGACTACGCTTGTGTATGTCGAATTTAATTTTGGATCACATGTTAAAGAATTGCCGACGTTTGCACCTGGCACAACAAATTCAAGTGGTGTTGTGGCAACAAACGGAGACAACTGCCCCGACGAATCTGTCGCTGTTAAAAAAACATAATAAGCACCAGTGCCTAAAACATTAAAATCAACATCAACTGGATTTACTCCTGAAAGCCCTGGAATAACTGTTGCAACGACAGATTGGTCTGAACGTTTAACTGTCCACTCATAATTTACATTTGATGGCGTACATTGCGAAACAATAGTTGGCAGTGTCGAACCTGAATATGTGAATGTTGTTTGCGAAGTATTTATTCGCGGCGTACAGCCGACACTATTAGTTGTAACGTTATTTGGATTAACGTTGATCTGATTTGATTTAGCAAATTTCACCGGCGCACATGATGAAAGCGTTAAAAAAAATGAAATCGCTAATGTAAAAACAATGAATATCTTTTTTGTCATAAATTCCCCTACCGTATCAGACTAAAGCATAATCTCAATTTAAGAAATACGTCTTAGGTCTGGAATGTCATTTTTTGTCCCATGATGGTCCAGAATCGTTATGGTCCAGTTGTGATGTTTCAAACAGAGACATAAAATTATGACTGGTTACGATTTTTTACGGGAGACTTTGTTTATGAATATCTGGTTATTACTTTTAACATTATTAAACGTGATCTTGTTAGCAGGACTTTCGTTCAGTGTATTTTTACGAATCAAAGAAAAAAAAGAAGACCAACGCTTAACTCGCGGACTTCAGCTTTTGCAAAACAAAATCTCAATCTTAGAAGACCTTTCTGATCGCACAGATGAACAGGTTCATAAATTAGTCCACCTGATTGATAAAAAAGCTGGCGAAGTTAGAACTCATTTATCTGCTGCTGACGAAAAAATTGAACATATCGAAACAGCATTATCAAAGGCGTTAGATATTTCAAAAGTTTTCAGCGAGCAAATCCCCCAACAAGAAATGATCAACCGACAAAATACAAATGCCTACGTGCAAGCTGCAAAAATGGCCCATCAAGGTTTTTCAACAGAACAAATCAGCGCAAAAGTTGATTTAAGCCCTGCAGAAATTGAAATGATCACCAAAGTAAATAAAGACAGCTTACAATTTTCCGAAGACAGCCTGCCAACATGGATTCAAGATCAACCGACAGCTCCATTAAATAATCAAGACAACGATTTGGAAATGTTCACGCAAGCATTAAATCAACAAAATAAAAATATTGGTCAAAGCGTTAGCTCGACAGCCTTTGATTCGATGGCACAAGATTTAGCGGCGCAAAATAACTTGCGCGCTGAATTTAATAAAACAATAAAACCTGTTGTTGAAACAAAGCCAGCTTCAGCGGTTATTAAACCCGCCGTCAGAAATTCCGTACCTCAAGATTTTATGACTGAAACAACGATCACTGTAAACGGTTCGACGGGTGAAAAATCAATTCGCCCAATGGAATTTCGAAAGATTGTTAGTCATCGCGGATAGATGAGCTTCGATAAAAATTTCAATACTTGGAAAAAAGAAAATAATCTTCATGGCCCGATGGCCTTGAATAAATATATTATGTCTTTATTTATTGATGATTTAGCAAGTCGCTTTAATGACAAATATATTTTCAAGGGCGGAAATCTTCTTTGGTATTATATCAAAACACCAAGACCGACTGTTGATATCGATTTTGCAACTGACACACATATTGAATACGATTCTGTCGTCAAAGATTTTTGCTCTGTTCAAATTGATACAGTCACGCTGACATTGTTAAAACAAGAGCGCGTGTCAAAAACTGACAAAGAGGCAATTAAATTTCGTATTGGATTTGAAACTGATTCTGGCGCATCAAACTCATTCGGCATTGATATCGTCCTTGCAATTTCGACACATAAAAAGCTCGTTAAAATAATCAAGACCGAAGCCACATCCGCATCAATAGAAAATATAATCATCGACAAATTATCTGCCATTCACAAATTTCAAGGACGTAACACACGAATCAAAGACTTTGATGACCTCTATCGAATAGCCTTATCTAAAATCAAAGTGAATTCTGCAATTTTGGATCAAATCTCTAAAGATAGATCAATACCTCTTCAAATTTTAAAAACTGTTTCAGGCGAATCTATGCAAAGCAGCTGGAAAGAATATATTTCTCGCAGAGACTATAAAGGATCAAAAGACCTGCCCGAAAGCTCTATTCAACTTATTGAAACTATTAATAAATTTCTCTCTATGTTATAATTATTGCACAAATATTAAACTTGTGCAATAATTATAACATGATTAAAAGTCAAATAAAAACCAATGTCTATTCAAGCAAAGAACTTGTCAAAAAGCTGGGTTCACAAACTGCTATTGCTCGTCTTTGCAAATCAGATCAACTGATCAAAATCGGTCGAGGCTACTATTGCTCCCAGGATATAAACACGGCAAAAGCAACATTTCTGATTATTGAAAAGTATTTCAATAATGCCGTCGTATCCGGTGCTAGCGCATTATTCAATTACCAGATGATTGATTCAATGCCCGATCAAATTGATCTGGATGTCGCAAGAGAATCTAAATACAGATTGCACACAGATATTTTTTCATTTCATCGCACAACAAAAATTACAAAAACAGTAAAACAAGATTTTTATGGCGTAGAATTAAAAACATATCCCATAGAGCGTGTTGTATTCGAAGTTTTGAGGCTCGAAAAAAATATAGGCGAACTGGCAAGATCGGTTATTAAAAAATTTGTAGCTAATCATTCGCTTGATCGAAAAAAATTAGAAACAGTTTCTAAAGTTTTTGGCACCAAGGGTGCGCAACTTTTAAATTTAATATATTTATTTGATGAGTCGACTGAGATTTATTAAATAATTAATCCTACACCATCCCCAAAATCAAACTCTTCATCCGATCGACAGCCTGATTAAAACGATCCGATTCAATCGCAAAACTTAAACGTAAATATCCGGCGTGGCCAAATTCTTCACCGGGCACGGTTGCTACGAAATAATCTTCTAATAAAATCTGACCAAACTGCGCAGATGTTGAAACCACAACATCTTTATATTTTTTGCCCAAAGCTTTTTCGATATTGATCCATAAATAAAATGCACCGTCAGGTTCATAAATTTTAAATTGCGGAATTTCTTTAAATTTATTAAGCGCACTTTCAAGCCTTGATTTCAACATCGCATTTGTTTTTTCAATATCAGGTTCAGATGTTTTTAAAGCGACCTCTGCGGCTTTTTGTGAAATGCTTGATGGTGCCCCAGTCGATTGCGAGGCAAAATCACCGATGGCTTTGATGATTTTTTCTGGGCCCATCGCCCAACCCATACGCCAACCTGTCATTGAATAGGCTTTTGATCCACCATTGATCACAACTGTTCGGTCTTTTAAAAATGGTGCCACCTGTAAAATATGCGGGGCAACTTTGACTTTATTAAACATCAAACGATTATACATATCATCCGTGATCACACACACACGCGGAAACTTTTTGAGCACTTCAGCTAATGCTTTTAATTCTGATTCTGAATAAACAAAACCTGTTGGGTTCGAAGGCGAACAAAATAAAAAAACTTTAGATTTTGAATTTAAATTTTTTTCGAAATTTTCTGGGGTTAATTTAAAATTCACTGATTCATCACAAAAAATAATTTTTGGCACAGCACCAGCCAGTTCGGCCATCGTCGGGTAACTGACCCAATACGGCGAATGAATAATCACTTCATCACCAACATCACACAAAACTTGAAGTGCTGAAAAAATTGAAAATTTTGCGCCACTAGTGACGGTGATTTCTTTTTGCGGATTGTAATCTAAATTAAGATCCAATTTTGTACGTTCACTGATCGCACGTCGCAACTCAATCGTGCCCTGTGCCGCTGTGTATTTGGTAAATCCAGAACGGATCGCATCGATCCCTGCCTGCGCCGCTGCAGGATAGGTTTCCCAATCAGGTTCGCCGACAGTTAATGAAATCACATCATGACCTTGGGCAATTAAATCTTTGGCCTTTGAAACTAAAGCCAATGTCGGTGACGATTTTAGCGACTGTGCTTTTTGTGACAACATAATAGCGACCTCTTATGGTTTTTTAGGATTTAATTTTTTTTCTAGATCAGAAATTAAAAAATCAGGAACTAAACCTTTTAATTCACCACCGTTTTTTGCTAATTCTTTTACGCCGCGCGAAGAAATAAAATAATATTCAGGTCTGGAAAAAACCATAAACGTTTCAATTTCTGGGGCTAATCGATAATTCATGTTTGCCAGAGTACCTTCGTATTCAAAATCAGCCACCGCGCGAAGACCGCGAACAATCACCTGAGCATTTTTTTTTCGCATGTAATCGATCGTTAAGCCGCGATGAATATCGACTTGGATATTTTTTTGCCCTTCAAAACATTTTCTGACGTAATCTGCGCGTTCGCTTGAATTAAATAAATAATTTTTATCGCCCGCATCTGAAACCAATACAATAACTTGATCATACAGTTTTGAAACACGCTGAATAATATCTATGTGTCCAATTGTGATGGGGTCAAAACTTCCGGGATAAACTGCAATTTTAGACATAGTCGAGCTTCGCATCCTGTAAACGTTGTTTACGATTCATTTTGTTATTTTTTACAAAAGAAAGAAAGGCTTTTATCACCGTAATCAAGCTTGTCATAGCAAGTCAAATTTTCATAATCAGCATCGATGCGCTCTTGCTTGATGGCTTCGATGGCAATCTTGGTGTTTTCATCAAAAACTTTACTTTGATCGATGGCCACCATCACATCATGCGCCATTTTTTCAGTGAACGGAGGATCAATCACAATCAACTGAAACGGCGATCCTGTGTATCCTTTTAAGAAAGCGATAACGTCTTTGGTATAAATATCGTATTCAGAATTTTCAATTTTTAACAGTTGAATATTTTCTTTTAAAATTTGGATCGATTTAATATTCTTTTCGACAAAAGTAATATGACTTGCTCCGCGAGACAAAGCCTCGATCCCTAAATTTCCAGTGCCTGAAAATAAATCCAGAAACCGACATTCGTCCACGTCATGCATCCATTTATTAAATAAGGTTTCCTTCACTCGATCCATCGTTGGACGAATGTGTGATGCTTTAAAACTGACAAGGTTTCGACCTTTAAATTTTCCGGATATAATTCGCATATAATTTCTGTATATGTTCGGTCACAATATTTAAATGTTCAAATGGTTTTTTGATAAAACCGATCACTTGCGGATATTCATCTGAGTGAAAATGATCCGCATTGGTTCCGGAAAAAGCAGATATCACAACAACGGGAATCACTTTTTTCATTTCTGCCAGTACATCAAAGCCATTTTTTTCAGGCATTAACAAATCTAAGATAATTATATCAATTTTTTCTTTGGCTATGAATTCCAGGGCCTTGACTCCATTTTCGGCCGAGAAAACTTGATGCCCCTGTGCGCTGAAAAATCGCGAAAGTGCTTTTCGAATCAGATCTTCGTCGTCGACGACAAGTATATTCATTTTCAAATCAGATGCTAAGTCAGACATTTTTTATTTCTCGCTTTTGAAATCGCAGAATAAATTGTGTGCCTTTGCTAAATTTTGAATTATAAATCAATTCTGCATTCATACGATTCATTAATTTATGCGATAAAAACAACCCAAGCCCTGTTCCGTGGCCTACATCTTTTGTTGTAAAGAATGGTTTAAATAATTGATCCTGTAATGCCTGCGGCAGACCGGGGCCATCGTCTTCGATGATAAAATCAAAATTATCATTCGTTTCAATTTGGTATATTTTCAAGGTGCCTTTGTCAGCCATGGCCTGACATGAATTTTTAATTAAATTAAATAATACCTGTTGCAAATATGTTGGCTGAGCTAAAATTTCAGTATTTTTTAAATCTATGAAAATTCGATGACTTCTCAGAATTGATTTTAATAACGTCATCGTTTTTTTAACAGTTTCAGAAAAATCCAAACTGATCAATTCAGTTTGTTCTTCGCTAGCGAATTGACTTAGGTCCTGTAAAATAATTTGACTGCGCGAAATGGCCTTTAAAACTTCGCGCATATCATTTTCATAAATCGGATTTTGCAGTCGGTTATCTGCCAATAACATTTCAGAATACAGTTTCAAGCCCGTCAACGGGTTATTCATTTCGTGCGCCAAATGATTCGACAACTGACCAATGGTGGCCATTTTTTCAGCTTGAATCACATTCGATTTCAACAGACTAACTTCGTTTGTATTTTCATAAATCATAAAAAAATATTTTTTCTGTTCGATACTAAATTCAGAAATAATAACCTTGTAATCTGCACTATCAATACTGACAAAATTATTTTTATTTAAACTATTCTTTTTGATAGGACATCCGACGCAAGGTTCAGTTCTGGCGGCCAGAACCTCGTAACATTTTTTTGAACTGACGCTTTGATTTTTTGAATAATTTGATTGAACTAATTCAAAATTTTCACTAATGACGTGCACCGGATTTTGGTACGATCTGAATAACAACTGCCATTGCCGTAAAATTTGAATCTCTGTAGATTCTAAGTGCCAACGTTGTAAAACAATTGACAATAAACTGATGCGTTCAGACATGTACTGATCCAGATCCGTAGCCATATAATTTTGGCCTTGAACTTCGAAAAAGAAAATAAACTGATTATTTTCTTTTTCATTTGAAAACTGAATCAGCTTACCAACAGGTCGCTTAAACGCATCCGCTAAAAATTGTGCCAAGGTTGCGATATCAATTTTATTTTTGAAATCGATGGTTTTTGAGCGATCAATTTTTCCGTCAAATTCGACAATATAACTGCGATGTTCTTGGTTATTTAAAATAAATCCTAAACGGTAAAATCCACCGATTTTTTTCAAATCAGACCAAATTGTTTTTAAAACTTCTAAAATAAAATCTGAATTATCATATTCTGAATTCAGATAATCTAAAAATGAGAGGAGTTTTTTTTCTTTATTTTTTCGGTTCAATTCTTCGCTATGAAAATGACCCAAGGTCATTTTTTTTTCGTCTGATTCGTCTTTTAAAAAAGAATTTAATCGCTCTAGATCAATTCTTTTGAGCTCTGTCTGTTTTTTTAAAATATGAATGTCGATTATTTTTTTTTGTATTTCGATTCTGTGCCTGATCGCATTTTGCAATTCAATGGCAGATAATCGAATACTTTTTAGATCAAAAACAGAACAAGGATTTATTTTTTTTAGCTGTTCAATACTGATCGACTTCAGCTCATCAACTAAAATTGATTCTGAGTTGTTTTTTGAATTTAATGAAAGAAATTGAGCGTTGCCAACAATCACTGATTGATTCAGTTCGGTGCTTGCACCGAACTGATCTGCTTGGATGTATTTTTTCAGTTCAGGCTGTATAACAATATTCACAGCCTAACGATATCATAAGGTAATTTGATGTCCAAAATAATATGACAATTTATCAGATTCACGTTGTACGATGTCATTCTGATTTTTTGTTTTTAGTAAGCTTGCAAATTGTGACGACATTTCGACGTCGAAATTATGTGTCTTTAAATAAAAATCGACCTTTTCAACAGCTTTATCAACACAACCCAGCTGAATAGATTTTTTCGAATAGTGCTTTAGCGCTGAAGCATTCAAGGGATTTGCATCTAAGGCTTTTTCTAAATTGGCCATCGACAAATCTGAATCGCCCATTTTATCGTGCAAGAGCGCAAGAGCAACCCATGCTTCATCAAAATTTTGATTTTCTAGTACGGCTTCACGCAAATGAAGTAACGCTTTCGGTTCGTTTAAGCTGTTTAAGCATAATAAACTTTGCGAATAATAATATTGCTCGGTTTTAATTTCAAAAGATTCGTATCCGGCAACAATTTCGGCCAAGCCATCAAAATCATTTTCTTGAATGTAAATTGCTGACATCATGTCAAAAACTTCAGTCTGCTCTGGTAAACTTAAAGTTTTCATTTGTATCTGCAAACCTATATCCAAAGCCTGATTAACAGCCTTGTTTTGCATAAGTTGCTTCATGTATAAAATTTGAAATTGAATTTTATCCGAAAATTTGCACAATGTTCGTAAAACTTTTTCACGCGCTGCAAAATCAGAACGTATTTTTAATATTTCTGACATCAAAAATAAATATTCAGGATCATCAGAACATTGATTTGAAATTTCAATTAATTTTATAAATGCTTTTTTGTAATTTTGTTTATTAAAAAATTCAAGCGCTGCTTGATATTGTTGTTGTACCTGGTCTTGCATCCTGCCTCCGGTTGATATTGTCTTTCAGTCTGCGGGATCGGCAATCCTTGCCTTTCACATCACACACATATTCTTTAAAGCAAATGCAATGCCAATACGATAAGGCCTCTAAATGCACGAAAGCCTCGATTTTTATGTCGAGGCTTTCGTATTTTAAAAATTATTTTTATGAATTTGACCGACCAGTCAGGTTTTTGACTGACAAACGTGATTCAAATTAAAATTACGACGCGATTGTCGTTTTATATCCGGCCGTGCCACGTTTAGCTTGGCGAACGTCTTGCAATTCTTTGATGATTTGCGATTTAGCACGATCAATCAAAGCCAGAACCTGCATGTCTTGGTCAATAATTTTTGCTGTATAGATACCTTTGGTTTTTAAATTTTCTTTAATTATTTTTCGATCTGCGTCCATCATCTCCAGATCACCGTCGATTTGCAGCCCCTGTGCTTTGTGTGTTTCGGCATCGATATATTTAATAATCTTAATCAGATCTTCGCGTTGATTGTAAAATTGCTCAATCTGGTCGAAATGACCTTCTTCCAGTCTGGCAATTTGTTTTTCGTTCAAATTCATAAATTTCTCTAGAAAATGATTTTTTTCACCCATTAATTGAATCACTCTATTCATGGTTGCCTCTTTTCGTGTTGGTATATTCATTGTTAATTTTAATTATTTGCTTTGCTCTGCAGTTTTCTTCATGCCATCGATAACTTGTTTCCATCCGTCATACAAATTTTCTAAAATTTTCTGACATGATTTTAAAGCTTCAATATCGCCACGAATATTACCCTTTGTGTATTGATCCAGTATGAACGTATACAGCTGATCGAGCTGTTTTGGTAAATCGCCCCCAACATTGTGGTCCAGCGAAACTTGCAATTCGGCGACAATATCATAGGCGCGCATAATGTTCCGGCCACGTTCTGCAATATTTTTTTTCTCGGCCGCTTGAATAGCTAGCTTTGTAAATTTGATCGCGGCTTCGTAAAGCATTAATAAAATCTGTTCGCGCGACGCACTTAATACGGATGTATTTTTGTACTTTTGATACGGGTTACTCATATTTTTTGCTCCTTTCGTTTTATTGTTATTTTTTTACTTTTTGTTTTATAAATTATCATTTAGTCATCCCGCCCATCGCAGCGCCTTGACCTTGAATTTTTGACATCGCGCCTTCCATATCAGAAAATTGTTTGCGCAATTGATCTTCACGTTTTGACAAATATTTTTCTTTACGTTCAATATTTTTATCAATTTGCGCCGAACGATCTTGGTAATTTTTTTTGCGTGATCCAACAACTCCAACAGATGAATCATTGATTGCGCGCAGACTTGTGGTCATCGTTGGCAAAAAACCTTTATCGACCAAATTGCCACGCAAAAATTTAACGACACGCATTGGGTCTGATGTTAATATTTTTTTAAATTTGTCTTGTTGAAAATCAAGTGTTCCATTTTTATTAAATTCTACACCTAACTCAAGAACTCGCTGAATATCACTGTCTGTAAATTGAGGCGTTTGAATAATCGAACGTAGACGACTTTCGGTCATACGCAACATTCCGTCGCCACCCAAAGGACCTAAATGCGGAACGCCGTCTTTGCCTTCGGTTAATTTATTTTGCGTCTGAATAAATCCCAATGCTGCATTGTATGAATCGACAAACGTTTTCATTTTATCACTGATCATGTCGTAATTTTCAGAAATGTTGACCCTGATCGGTTGACCGGGTTTGGCTTGTTTTAAATCCAATGTCACGCCGGGTAATAAATCTGTTATCATGTTGTCAGCATTTTCATACTGATGACCATCAAGTTTATAAATTGCATTTTTAGCTTTATTGTTTTCAACGAACTGAAAATCTTGTTTTCCGTCCAGCATATAAACTGTCGGATATTCAATTTCATTATCATCACCAGTTTTTAAACCTGATAATTCCAATTTGTAACTGTCCGTCTTTTCGCTTCGGTCATTCACAACAACTGCGCGCACACCAGAATTTGAATCATTAATTTTTGCAGCGACCTTGTCTAAGGTTGAACTGTCTTCATCGATATAGACTTCTTGCTGTTCACCTTTGGTATCCATAAAACGAATGTAACCAGCGCCGATCGTTGTTTCGTCTTTGTCTGGAAATCCATTTGAAGAGACAGAGGGTTTTGTTGCTAATTGCAGAACTTCTAAATTCCATTGACCGGGCTCGGCCACCTCAGGATCAATCGTGCCATTAATAATATCTGGAAATCCTGAATTAAATTTTTTATCAACGAAACCTTTTCGACCCATAATCGAAGATAAATTTTTTCCGATATCATTAATTTTTGTTTCCAAATCGCCAACTAATTTTACTTTGTCTTCGATCTTGGCTTTTTTATCTTGCATTTGCTTCACAGGAATACGTTCAGCTTCGATCACTTGATCGACCAGATTGGGCGGCAGCCCACTTGCTAATCCGTTTATTCTTATTCCTGCCATGTATCAAATTGTGACAGTTTTTTTTAAATACTGTGAGTCAATTGATTGTCTTAAGACCTGCAGCCAGTAGGCATTTCCGACCTAGACTGGATGAACGAACGTGATTTTGTTTTTTATTTAAAATTCTACGCAGATTTTTTTAAAAGCTGGCCTTTAGTTTCGTCGACAGATTTGTCTTCGAACAATTCCCACATATCGAATTCAGACATTCGTCGAATCACTGTGCCATCATCAGATTTTACTTCGGCGTAAAAAAAATCGTTTTCAATCACTTCGTATGCACGCCATTTCATTTCAATCATAAAATTTTTTTGATTCAACAGCGCCAGTGCGCGATCAAATTGTTCTTTGGTCATGCGTTGTTGTTTTTTATTTTTAGAATAAAATTCTTGCCCGTTGGCATCGCGCTCATTGGTATTATCCGATTTAATCACGCGTTCATTTTTTTGAACGCCATTTGATGGCTTGATGCCATTTGAAATTAAATTTGGATTTATTAATCCCTTGATATTCATACTGACTGTATCGGCACATTTTGAGACAAACTTGAATCGCCTAGACTTTTGCCCGTGAATGCTATTTTGTATTCAATGCCTTTTCAATTTTATCTAAGCGATTGCGAATTTCATCATTTTCTTTTTTTAAATCTTTAATCTGCTGATCTTTGGATGCAATTTGACGGGCTTGATTTGCTAAAATTTCATCGTGACCTAAAACTTTGCGGTACAATTCTTTGATTGCATTTACGGCTGTCCAAATAATTGAATCATTAGTTACATGCAAAAAACCTTTTTCATCTGTCGTAACAGATTCGGGAATTACTTTCTGGGCATCCTGAGCCTTAATCCCGACGAATTCTTTTTCGGATGGCAAATTTAACGGATTATTTTTTTTGTAATTAAAATAAATTGTGTTCAGACCCATCAGTTCATTTAGTCCACGTGTGAATGGCGCACGAATGTCTTTAAGTCTTTCATCAGAAGCGATGGTCCATGTGCTGGTTCCAGGTTTTGCTGCTGAATCTGTTGAAAGTTGCAGTTGGTAAGTTGGAGATGTGGTGCCGATACCGACGCTGCCTGTGGCATTAATCGTCATCCGCGTACCATCATTTGTATTGAATTTTAGCGGGATTGCGGTACGTGTTCCTAGGATCATTCGCGTTTCATCTGAAAAAATTATTCCCTTGTTCGCTCCGGCTGTTTGTAAATTAATGGTCGCTCCGAAGCCCGTGTCACCCGCTAATGTAAGGTTGGCCTCGTCTGCAGCGCTTGTAATTTTTTGCGACGAAGTTGATGAATTATAAATTTCAAGATTTGCATTTGGCGACGTCGTTCCGATACCCACGCTGCCAGCTGAATTTTGATAAAAGCCCTGAGAACCTGCACCTGTCAACATAGAATAAGTTAGGTTATCAGAAGCATCACTGTTGATAGTGAATCCATTGGAAACATCATTAATGCCTACTAGCAATAAACTTGTTACTACGCCGGAGTTTCCGACAGAACTTAATTGATATGAATTTGAAGTTCCATTCACTGAAATTTTGGTTCCAATAATTGCGCCACCGACATCCAGTTTTGCAGCCGGAGATGCCACCCCAATCCCCACATTACCGCTGTCTTTCACAACGAAAGCATTCGGCGCAAACGCAGAACCAGCTTTAATAATATTACCACCCGAACCCACAGTATTTTCAGAATAAAATGTGGCGACACCATTGGTTGCATCGGCGTAACCAGTGCCTGCACCGATCACTGAAAAAGCTTGCGGCTGCGATGTGTTTACAGAAATCGGCTGGTTATTTGCAGTAGTTGCAACTTGCGAAGTTGTCATCGACGCAAAACCTGCGATACCAGCTTCGGATGTAATTCG
>CANBND010000060.1 GCA_947370945.1 Pseudobdellovibrionaceae bacterium
TTCTTTAGAAGCCTGACCTCCGCGAAGTCTGATGTAGTTTTTTATAGCCTGAGCAACAACATCATTCAGGATGACAACTCGCTCACGATTTCCTTTGCCAAGGACACGAACCATCTTTGTATTCAAATCAATGTCGCACTCTTTGATACCTGCACACTCAGAGGCCCGAATTCCCGTTGTGCATAATAACAATAACATAGCACGATCACGTACCCCCAGAAGTGTATCCGTATTCGGCGACGATGCTAGTTTTTCAATTTCACTAAATGACAAAATATCCCCAACTTTTTCTTGCGCCTTTTTTAGCTTAGGAAGAAGCCTACACGGGTCGTTGTTTGGATGAATTAAACCAAAAGAAACTAATGCCTGAAAAAATGATCTTAAAATCGTTATTTTTTTATTTATTGTGGATTGCCCATTGTTTTTGTGCTGTTTTAAATATTCGATATAATCACAAATATGTGTTGTTTTTATTTCATTGAATGATATTCCATCTTGGTGTTGCTCAGTATAGTCAGAAAAATGTTCGAGCGACTCAGCATAGGTAATAATTGTTCTTGCTGATAATCCTCTGGCTAAGCAGAATTTTTCTAAGAAAATTTTGAAATAATAATCGGTCTTCATTTGAGCCTCCATTTAATTATTCTGACATCTTAAATTTTGTTTGCTTCAGTTCACTTTCTTCAGCATGAATATAAACACCTGTTTCAGAAGGCGATCTGTGCCCCATCAGCATTGAAATCACCGCAATATCGACACCTTGATTTAAAAGATGTGAAGCAAATGCGTGCCGCAAAGTTCGCGGAGTAACTTTTTTTTGAATTTCAGATTTTTGCGTGGCCATGTTGACAACTTGACTGACTAAAACCGAATTAATTCTGACTTTTTTATGACCGGAAATAAAAAGTGGACCTCTTTTTTTCTTCAGATCATTTAAATATAAACTTAACTCAGGCAATAACGCTTCGGATATTGGAACCAATCGCTCCTTATCGCCTTTACCCAAAACTTTTAATTCTTGTTTATCAAAATTAATATCTTCAATATTTAAACGACACAGCTCTAAAGTTCGCAATCCGCAACCGTATAAAATAAATAATATGGATCGCATTCGACGCTCAGATCGAGTTTTGTTTGAAAAGACTTTCATTAATTTTGCAGCTTCTGGTATTGATAAATAATCGTAAACTTTCGTAGTTTCAGACTCTTTTATAAAAAATCCGTCTAAAACATTTCTATCGACTCGCTCTAGTTGCCATGCATAATTTATTAAGCTTCTGACATGACTTAGCATTTTATTAATACATTTTTGAGTTATGCCCAAATCTTGTAAATTATTAACCCACTTTATATACTCGGGCAAACTCAGCGCCCAAATTTCTTTTTGCATTTTTTGATCAGAACAAAATTTATTAATTTTATTTAATGTGCAGCGAATATCTATCAAAGTTAGATGTTTTAATTTTCGAACTTCAGATTGATACTCTAAATACCCAATGACAATCACTGAGAAATTATTCGACATTTTGATCCTCCAACATTCTATTTATAGGATGTAATGCGATCGCTTTGATTCTTTCAGGCGAACTGACGTTTAAATACCGCATCGTTGTATCAACACACGAATGACCCAAAACCATTTTTACTTCAGGTGTGCTTGCGCCACTTTCAAATAAATGCGTCGCACAGCTGTGTCGTAAAACATGCGTAGAAAATGATTTTAGCCCAGATCTTATTGCAATTTTTCCAAGCCCTACAGAGAAACTCGTCGCCTCCATCGGGTAACCGCATTGATTTATAAATAACTTTTGTTCCGAAATTCTGTTTTTATTTTTTAAAACCTGATGCCGAATGATCAGGTAGGCTTCGATGGTTTTTGAAACACTTTCTGGAACAGGCATATATCTTTCAAAGTTAGACTTTGTATTGATAATTTTAAGTATTTTATCTTTACTGCACCAATCAGATATTCTAATTCTTAATACTTCGCCGCGCCTTAACCCGAGGCTATAAGCACATAAAATTGCCGCTGGCCAAAGATATTGGTGCAATCTAGTTTTACTTTTAAATGATTCAGAAATTAAATTTTCGATTTCTTTTTTTGTTAACGACTTCGGAATATGTGAATTTATATTCACACGCGGACTTTCAACCCAACGTAAAAAATTATTTTTCCATATGCCTTGCCGATTTAAATAATCACCATAACAGCGAAGCGTTGACATATAACCCGCAACGGTTGCCTTAGATTTAAAAGTACTTTTCTTTTTTATAAATTTTAAAATTATTTCTGTATTCACTGAATGAAGTGAAATTTTAGGATTTTCCGAACGTAACCAACTGTGCCAACCATATAAAAAACTACGCCGATAATTTATAACATCATCACCAAGTCCACGAATCTGACATTCGCGAATATAACCGTCCACATGCTCTTCAAAACTAGCCATTAGATCTCCTTATGTCTTAAGGTTTTGGAGTACGCCCAAACCATTGAAAACACTAGGAACCCAATAAAATCCGACTGTTGCGGATTCGTAAATATACTTTTCTTGAAAATATGACATACAATATGATGCTTTTGCAGCTTCATATCGGTCGTGTACCGGACAGAATCGGTTGGATGTTTGGTGATTTTGCCCTCGAAGTAACAAAATCCATAAAAAGGTTTACGACCTCGTCGCCCTATGTTGCCACTAGCAATGCTGGTCGTAAACGATCGAGCTGGCCTGATGTTGACTTTATTTCGCTTTAACGCAGCAAGGACCTTCTGCTTTGAACACCCATACTGAGCGCCAATTTCCTTCGCAGAAAAACCTTTTTCGTACTTTTCGACAAAATCCTTGGAAAAATCAGTCTTTTCTGAGATGGTGAAGTCAATCAAATCAAGTACTTGGTGGCGTTTGGATAATGGTGTCCTTGGATCACCAATCTTGCGGCTCTTCTTTTTTAGGCTCTTCTTTTTTAATCGTTGGTAAATTCAGGCTCTTCTTTTTTAAGAAAAATTATTTTGGTTTTAGTGCCTGAGACAACAATTCTTCTTCACCACTTCCATTGGTTTTAAATCGAAGGAAAAGTAAATTGTACTTCTGTAGGATTTTGTTTTTCATAAAGTCACGCTCAAATTGTTTACTGCCCTCTTTGTGAAATCGAGTTCCATCGACCTCAACGATGAGTTTAGGTGTTTTGCCAACCCTATCATAGATGAGAAAATCGACATGAGTATTTACATTGGTGGCATATTTTAATTCATCAGGGGTCAGCAGACTTGTATCTCGGATGATCATTCTAAGTGGAACATGAACTGCAACCTTGAGGTTGGACAAGTCATTTTTTTTCAGTATAGTTTCGATCTTTGCATACATTAGATTTTCACTATCGTATTTAGAAACATTTTTAGATTTAGCCAATAGTATACGCCTTCTCTCAGAATATGAAGCGTAAAGATAATCGAAAACAGAATGAATTTTACTCTCGATGATTGCGAAATTATTGTATTGGATATAACGAATTAGATCTCCAATGTTGGTGTCTGTTCTGACATCTTCATCACTGACGACAACGATGAGTTGATCAATCGCACGCGAGACCGTGACATTTAATCGATTGGAGTTGTCCGAGAACTCTGTGACCTCGTTGTCTACAGTTGAAAGAATAACAACCGAGTTCTCTTGGCCTTGGAACTTATCAACGGTGTCAGCCTTAACGTTTAGCCCCTCAAAGGCTTTTTGAAGTGCATTCGTTTGATTTCTATAAGGAGTAATTATGCCTATAGAGCCGTCTGACGTATTTAGTTCTTGTTGTGGAATGATTTCTTCTTTGATGATGTCAATCTGGCGTTGATTCATTCGATTTCTTGCGTGATTACCTTCAACTGTTTTATACACAATTAAAGGAGCACGATTATTTTTCGGCTCGGTCAAAATAATGAGCTGATCATTATAGAATTTTTTATTGCAGAATTCGATGATTTTAGGATGGCAACGATAATGCTCCCTTAGTAGAGTGGCCGGTGAATTCGGAAATATTGTAACGAGAGAAGAAAGTAGGCTATGGTTTCGATAGCGGTACGCCTCGGGTAAGTTAAATTCAGAAAATATTTTATCGGTTGCTGTGGCCATTTTAGAATCTACTACATGAGGAAGTTGCTTCAAGTCTCCTACAATAACAGCATTTTTAGCACAGGACAAAGTGAGCGCCCCAGTGCATATATCAACCTGAGAAGATTCATCAATGATCACATAGTCATACATTACATCGTTTGCAAGACTACTTTTTAGTGAATACGTGGTACTTAAAATTACTGGATAATCTTTTATGAACGAATCTGATTTTTCTCGCAAATCATCAACTTCATAAGTTTCTCGATCCTTGTCAGAATATTTGTTGGCTAGATAAGACTTAAAAATTGTTACTGAATTGGCCGTATATTCTTTGATCTTAGTATTAAAAGCGAATGACTCTAATTGATGGGTTAATTCTGAAATTAATTTATTAATTTCAGTCTGCTTTAGTTCATAAAATCGTAGTTGGAATGATTTTATTAAAGACTCTATGGAAGAATTCTTAGTCATTTTCTCAATCAGAAGCTTTCGTCTCTTGAATAGTAAAAAATTAAATATGCGCCTTAAATAAATCAAAATTTTATTTTTTTTATACTCAATGCTCTCAACCTCACATAAAATCCACATTTCCATGGCCTCTTGAGATGTCTTTATTTTTTGAATTTCGTTTGGAATCTGCAAATCACCGTATGAAAGGAAATGCGTTTGCTCCGTCACGACTTCGGATAGTTGTTGTTTTAAGATTGATAGTTCTTGTTGTAGAACAAGCTTCTTTTGCAGGGCCTTATGCTCTTGAGCTAAAGCGCTAATCAATTTATTGGACTCTATTGAAGAACGTTTCCAATCTATTAGATTAGGAATAGGCTTTTGACCTGCAACAAAATCAACTTTATTGGTGGAATTTCCTAAATATGCAGCGATAAATTCTAGCTCATTTTTTTGAAGTTTTTCATAAATGTTTTTTGTTGCAGAATTATTACTCGAAACGACAGCAACACTCTCTCCTCTCATTACGACGTTTGCAATAATGTTTAGGATGGTCTGTGTTTTTCCTGTCCCAGGAGGGCCTTGTATTATACTGAGCGAATTCGCCAAGGCATTTTCAACGGCGTTCTGTTGGCTTATGTTGAAACCGAATGGATAGATGATATTATCTTGCTCGGTTTTATTTTTAATTACTTTGTCAGAAAGTTTATTTCCAGAAACAAATGCACCAAATACGCTATCTGTTGAAATACCTTTAATTTTGGAATAATTGATGGAGAGTATGTTAATAGTTCTGCCGTCTTCGACGTTGACTTTGAGGCCTATCTCATCAGCGATACGTTTTAAATATGAGAAGTACTGACGAGGCTCCACAATTCGCACGTTATTAGAATTGTAGTTAAAAGTTTTGCCACTATTGAATGTAACTTCGTATTTATTGCCAATCCGGCGGTAGTCCAGAACCTCATCAGTTCTATCCTCACCTTTAAGATATATTTGGAATTTCTTTGTTTTCGCCATCGACGAACGCCCTTCAGTTTCATTTCATCTATTCAATAATTTTATATTTTTGATCGAATAGCGCATTCTGCTCACTGTAATTTCCATTCAATGTCGGTAGAATATCTGTCACCAAAGGATCATATAAATCAAAATAAATGACTTCACGTAGTTGATTGCTTTTTGAAACAAAACGGTGCGGTATCATGTTGTTAAACAATAACATTTCACCTGCAGTCGGCTGATACGACAATTTTCTTTCACACTGCATCCATTCATAATGAAAATGATCGTCCAGCGGCACCAACACTCTGTGCAACAAATGATGTACATGATATCGATCGATATGAAAATTCGATGTTACACCTTGGCTAATGTACAAAGTTTCCTTGAATAATTTTAAATGTGGCGTTTGTTTTTTGATATAATCCAAAATGATTTCGCTTTGAACTTCTTTAAGTACCCAGTCACCCCAAACCGGAACCGTCAAATCTTTGTACTGGATACTATTTTTCAATTCTTGAACATCGAAGCTGTGAATTTTTTGATATAAAAAGGGATAATTCATATCACTATGTTAACAATGTTTTTCAACTTGTCTACGTATCATCTTTACACCCGTCGCTGTCTCGATTTGCTGAACCAATTCGGTTTCGTATTCTGTAGCTGTAGCCATCGACACAGCCAAACCATTACGGCCTGCGCGCCCCGTTCGCCCGATACGATGAATGTAAATTTCAACGCTCGATGGTAAATCAAAATTAATAACCAGCTGTAAAATATCAATGTCAATACCTCGGGCCGCAACGTCCGTCGCTACTAAGACTTGTATTTGGCCTTTACGAAACGCATTGGTTGCCGAATCTCTGTCGGGTTGTTTTAAATCGGCGTGCAAAATTGCAGATGTTATTTTTTCTTGCCGAAGTCTTTCGCCAATCTGATCCACAGCTGCTTTAGTTCTGCAAAAAATTAATGTGCATTTCGACGGATGCTGTTTTAAAATAAGCATCAAGGTATCAATTTTTTCAGGCTTTTCTGCGGCATAAACAAACTGGTCAATTTTTAATTTATTTTCATCAGTGTCTTTAATATTAATTCGCACTGGATTATTTTGATATTTTTGACTGAGTTCGCTGATCGCTTCAGGAAATGTCGCCGAGAAAAAAATAGTTTGTCTGGGCTTTGGTAGCAGATCGATGATTGATTTTATTTCTTCAGCAAAAGCGTCATCCAGAAGTCTATCAGCTTCATCCAAAACAACCATTTTTAAATTTTCAGTTTTAAAATTTTTATTTTTAAAATGTTCCAGTGTTCTGCCGGGGTTCCAATAATCAGATGCACACCTGCAGACAAGGCTTGTATTTGTTCAGCCATTGGCCTGCCACCAATCAACTGAACCATTTTAAAATCACGCAGATATTTTGAAAATATCTGCGTCTGTTTTAAAACTTGATCACATAATTCACGGGTGGGACACAAAACTAAGGCTTGTGGAATATTATTTTTAATTTCAATTTTTTGTAAAATAGGAATTATAAAAGCCGCGGTTTTTCCGCTACCCGTTTTGGATTGCCCGATCAGATCCTGCCCCGAAAGCAATAACGGAATACATTCAGATTGAACTTCGGTCATCTGTACGTACTGGCGTTCTATTATCGCCTGCATGATTACAGTCTTTAGACTTAAATGATTAAATTTCATTTCGCACCTTCGAATGTCATTAAATTTTTGAATATAGATTTTTAAACACGAATTTTACTTGTTGCCTCTGATGGATTCAAACAAAATCACAGAGGCACACGACGACACATTCAAAGAATTCGACATGCCAGCAACTGGCAAATGAATTCTGTGATCGCTTAGATTTAACAGCTCTTCGCTGACCCCCGTCATTTCATTACCGAAAATAAAACACACGGGTTTTTTTGTGTAATCAATTTTTCGGTAATCCACAGAATCATGGCAAATTTCAACAGAAATAATTTGAGTGTTTTCTGATTTTAATTTCTGTATGCAATCTGCACCCGATTCAATAATTTCGTGCGGCACCCAATTTTCAGAACCTTTGGATGCTTTCAAGGCTTTTCTGGCAACTGCATTTTTTCCGTCAATGATAAAAAGTTTTTTTACAAGCGTCACATCACACAAACGTAAAATCGCACCCAAATTATAACCGTTATTAATTTTGTCTAAAATCACGTAGACATCATTTCGCTTCATCGTCAAAAAATCATGACGGTTGATTTTTGTTTCTCTGATTTCGCTGGTTTTTTTTTGTAAAATGCGGCCTTCGTCGGTAGTCATAGCAAACACCTTAAATTTTATGTTACAAAAATGCAAATATTCAGTTACGATGTGTTCTTAAATAAACAAAAGGATTTTAAAATGAAATGCCCTTGCCAATCCAATCTTGATTTTGAAAAATGCTGCGAACCTTTATTGAAAGGTCAAAAATTTGCGACCACAGCAGAGCAGCTCATGCGTTCACGTTACACAGCTTATGTGAATGCAAATATTGATTACCTCAAAGAAACTTTGGCTCCCGAGTCTCAGCATGACTTTGATGCGAAGTCGGCAAAGCAATGGGCCAAACAAGCCGTCTGGAAGGGCTTAAAAATTAATTCGACCAAATTAGGCACAGAAAAAGACACAACAGGCGTTGTTGAATTCACAGCAACATACAAACAGGGTTCTGAAACTTTGGATCATCACGAAGTATCAACATTTAAAAAAGAAAATGATAAATGGTATTTTATCGACGGCGAGTCACACACTCACAAAGAAGGCGAAGCCCACGGGCATCACCATGAAAAACCACACACTGTCGTTCGTGATCAACCAAAGATTGGACGCAACGATCCTTGCACATGTGGCAGTGGCAAAAAATATAAAAAATGTTGTGGTGTCGACGCTTAAACAATAAACGCCATAATTTATCGAATTGTATTCTGTTCAAAGTCAGTGACAATTTATTTTTCACTTTTGCCCAGCTCAGATATAGGCTCATTCAAGTTAATTTTATAAGCTTGCAGCTGGAACAGTCCTTGCTTTGTAGTCTTTGACTGAGAGGACTATGATTTTCAACCGCTTAACACTTTTACCTTTATTCTTTTTTTTGATTTTAACATCATGTTATAAATCAAATTCAACTGATTTTGAAAATCAAAAAGAATCTGAAAAAACTCAGCCTCTACAAAAACCTGCGCCAACGCAAAAAGCACCAGACATTTCAACTCCCACAGCGCCTGCTCAACAACCTGAAACAGCGACGCCTACAACTGTAAAACCGACGGCAGTACCGACGGCGGCGACACCCGCAACCCCTTTACCAGTAACACCACCGAAACCAACTCCTTCAAAACCTGTACAGCCTGCTATTATAAAACCCGAACCAACAAATACATCACCCGTAAAAATAGGTTTTGAGCCACTCGCGTGGGAAAAGTTTAAGCGCGATGTTCCGAATTCAGGACTTTGGACAAAAATGATCTATGAAATTATTGAAAAAAAGACCCCTGATATTTTAAGTCAAAATTCAGCTGATGATGTCGAAGTTTTTTGTCCGAAGTACCGTACATTAACTGACCAACAAAGAGAAAATTTCTGGGCACAACTTTTTGTGGGTATTGCCAAATTTGAAAGTGGCTGGCATGCGACGTCTTCAGTCGTAGAAACAAAAATGAATTCCAAAGATTCCGTCACCGGACTTCATGTCGCCAGCGAAGGACTTTTACAATTATCCTATCAAGATGAAAAAAATTACGGATTAAAATGCGGCTTTAATTGGAACATAGACAAAAAATACAAACAACATGACGAACGTAAGACAATTTTAGATCCCTACAAAAATTTAAACTGTGGCATTCAAATTTTTGCCAATCAACTGCGACGCTTCAGACGCATTGTTGTTCCTGACAGCAGACAGCTGTATTGGGCAGTGATTTATAATGGTCGGTATAGCAAAATCAAAGAAATATCAGAGATCACAAAATCACTTAGCTTTTGTAAATAAATTTTGGCCTCGTTTTTGTATATTCATGTTATACAGAAACTAAAACAACTGAGGCTTGCCTCGACAGGAAATTTATGAAAAATTTATTCGTATGTCTAATCGCTATATCATCAACATTATCTTTGGCCTCAGAAGCCCCTCAAATGACATTGATCACCAAGGGCAGCTATCGTGTTGAGGTTCCACCAATGAAGTGCCCGCCGGGCGCTATGTGCGCACCTGTATCTGACCTCGTATTGTCGCTACCTTTAAATGGTTGCTTAGATTCTTCAGTTGTAACTTATAAAATTGAAAACTTAAAAAATGCTCAAAGAAAATTTGTAATCTCGGCTTTAAATATTTCAAATCCGAAATCAGCAACAGCACGTTGTATCGTTGCTCCGACAGACGTTAAAAGAATTCGTATACACGGTGCATTTTTAACAAAAGAATCTGTACAAATTGAATTCTTGCAAAGTATTGCTGAATAATAAATTAAATGGATTTGCAAAAACCAAAAATTCCAAAAAAATACCAGCCACCCGGTTTTGAAATTTTGCACGAAGACGTCGATTTGATTATTGGCCACAAAGCCGCTGACATTTTAACTGTTGCTGCTCTTTGGGAAAAAACCAACACCGTTAACGAATCGCTGAATACGTACGTTCGCAAGGGAAATCCACATTCAAAAAAATGCGTCTATGTTGTTCACAGACTGGATCAGGCCACGTCCGGAGTTTTGATTTTTGCAAAAACAGAAAAAGTTCAAAATTATTTAAAAGACAACTGGTCATCGACCACAAAAATATATTACGCCATCGTTCACGGTAAACTCGATAAAAAAAATGGCCTGATTGAAAGCTATCTGACCGAAGACGAAGATTACGTCATGCATTCGACCACCGATCCAGAAAAAGGGAAATTGGCAAAAACAGAATATGATGTTGTTTTTGAAACTTCGTATTTTAGTGTTTTAAAAATTAATTTACTGACCGGTAAAAAAAATCAGATCCGTGTGCATTTGGCAGACTTAGGTCACCCAATTGTTGGCGATCAAAAATACGGTAAAGATAAAACGTCTAAACATAAAAATTTATTGCTGCATGCGTTTTCAATTAGTTTCACTCATCCATTCAAACAACAAATCATGCGCGTGCAAGCCGATGTTCCAGATTATTTTAACAAAGTCGTTGAATATAAATACTGATTATTTTTGTCTTATTTTGCTAAGAAAATATAGGGGATAGCCACATATAAGGTCAGATCGCGAATCAAATAAAACATAAAAATACCGATGGCGACTTTAATGCCATACTTTTTAATTTTATCTTTACACAGCGTGACCAGCTTCATGAACAAAACATAACTGAGTGACTGATTTATGACAATTTAAAAAAGTTATGCGCTCAGCATGATTTGCGTTAAATGTAGACAATACTGCCGAATAGAATTGTAATACGACAATATAAACGAACGGAGATTCTATGAAACTTGAATGGGTTAGCTTTATTTTTTTCACCATTGCTGCAATTTTTCATGTCTTATTTTTTGTGATGGAATCCATTCTGTTTCAAAAGCCAAACGGTTATAAAATATTTAAATTAAAAGAATCTGACCATTTACCCGTAAAAATTTGGGCTTTGAACCAAGGCTTTTATAATTTGTTTTTAGCGATTGGTATGTTCATTGGCCTGTATTTCGTGATCATTGGTCGTCGTGAAGCCGCAGGAATTCTGGTCAGCTTTTCTGGCTTGTCGATGATGGGTGCTGGTCTAGTTTTATTTTTTTCTGCTCCGAAATTGCGTCGTGGAGCATGGGTCCAAATGCTTGCGCCGGCTTTAGGTTTTATATTCCTCGCTTCGCATATTTTTAAAATGTAAATTTAAGCTGTAAATAATTAATAATACCTGGACCTTACGCTAGACAAAAATTTTATTTTCTGCCGCTAAATACCGATAGGTCAATGTGGCTCAAAGTAATAAAAAAAAAATCTTAAAGAATATCTTATACGCCGGCCAAATCAGTGCCTTCATAAGTTTTATACTAATGATTACAAATTTATTTTTGAATCAAGATTTTATTTTCAGTCCACCCAAAAATGCAGACACTGACATCAGTTTACACATCAACAAAGTAAAGGCTTCTTTACAGCTTTTAGCTGAGCTAAAAACTAAAATTGGAAACCTGCCGTCGAACGCTTTGATCAGCGAATACAACACATTATCAAATACTTTTAACACAAATGTTGCCGAAATAAACCAGATCGAAAGCCTAAAAACAAATATCGAACTGAAGAATAAAATTATTGCTGCACACAACAGATCTTTGAATTTTGTAGACCAGATCCAAAAACAAATTTCAGGTTTCAACAAAAAAAATACAAATCCTAAAAATAGTGAAGATTATTTAATTCAATATGCCGAAATTAAAACTGAACCACTGAGGCATTTAAATTCGCCCACGTTTCAGTTTTTTTGCTTGCTGGCTATTTTCTCAATCACCAGTTTATTGTCATTTGTTTTTAATTATTTATGGCAAAACCAAATTCAAGCCGAAGTTTTCGATGTAGACGCAAAATTAAAAACGTTTACCAGCGTTATAGATAATATGTCAGAAGGCGTTGTGGTCACAAATCCGAATGGTTTTTTTACGTACTACAATCAGGCCGCTTTGGATATTATTGGAACAGAAGTCAAAGATGTTCATTATCCCAGTTCAATTGATCTGTTAGGTTTTTATAATTCAGAACAGCAAAAAATAAATAAAAATAAAATCCTATTTTATTCAGCTTTAAAAAAAGAAACTCTGACGGACCAAGAAATATTCGTGCAAAACAACAGAAACCCCGAAGGTATCTATATTTCTGCATCCAGCGGATTTTTTTCAAATCAGCGCGGCGAAACAGCAGGCTCTGTTGTTGTTATGAAAAATGTGACTCATAAAAAAGATTTAGAAAAATTATGGCTCAAAGAAAAAGAATCCGCTATCGAAGGCTCCAGAAAAAAATCAGATTTCTTGGCCTCGATGAGCCACGAAATACGAACTCCTATGAACGGCATCATCGGTCTGACGACATTACTGAAAGAAACGTCGCTGAACTGCGAACAGCGCGATTATGTGGGCACTGTACAAAGATCAGCACAGTCGCTGTTATCATTAATCAATGATATTTTGGATCATTCAAAAATCGAAGCCGGCAAAGTTGATTTAATATCTGCCAATTTTAATCTGAAATTATTGATAAAAGATATCTGTGAAAATTTTAAATTTATCTGCGCTGAAAAAAATATTCAGATGGTCTGTCATTACCCAGAATCAGCGGGCGAATATTATTTGGCAGACGCCAATAGACTTCGCCAAATTTTGATGAATTTGATAGGCAACGCCGTCAAATTTACAACACAAGGCGCCGTTGAATTAAAACTAAATATAAACACAGCTCGTCAAAAGATTAAATTCGAAATTACAGATACTGGTACGGGTATGGAACCGCACGAAGTTGAACGTTTATTTCAACGCTTTTTTCAAACAAAATCGGGCATCAAATTTGGAGGCACAGGTTTAGGCCTTAGTATTTCAAAACAATTAGTAGATCTGATGCAAGGTGAAATCGGAGTCAGTAGCATTGCCAACGTAGGATCAACATTTTGGTTTGAAATTTCAATGCCTGTTGGCACACAACCCGCTCATGAAAATCAACTGCTGACTCTGGCGAATCTGGAAAATATTTTCAAAGGAAAAATTCTGGTCGCCGAAGATAATATTGTGAATCAAAAAGTCGTTTCGCAATATTTAAAAAAATTAGGATTCACGGTCGATATCGCCAACAACGGCGCCGAAGCCGTTTCATTGTTTCAAACTGAAAAATATGATCTTATTTTTATGGATTGTCAGATGCCAGTTATGACTGGCTATCAAGCGACGCAAAATATTTTGCAACTGCAATCCAATCGATCAAATTGCGTACCGATTGTCGCCCTGACCGCCGAAGGCACCAGTGGTGAAAAAGCAAAATGTTTTGCGGCTGGCATGAACGATTTTTTAAATAAGCCACTGATTTTTGAACAGCTGGCCACACTGTTGTTCAAATATTTCAAGTCTGCGCCGATACAAATTGATGGCCAACAAGATCAGAAAAAATACAAAAACAATCTTGAAATTTATAAACTGGCCGAAATTAAAGTTGGTGAACAACTTTTACTGGAAATTTTATTTGAAGATTACCAGTCTTCAGCACGACAATTAATTGATGCTATGAAATCTGCGTTGCAAACAGATAACAAAAGTGAAATTTCAGAAGCCGCTCATACACTAAAATCTGCCAGCGCAACATTAAGTGCTATGGCAGTCAGTGAAATCTGTCAAAAACTGGAAAACTTATCGACAGATACCGAAAACTCAAATTATGAACCGTTGCTTATACAGCTTGAAATAGAATATACTAAGTCTATTGGTGATGTTCAAAAAATTATTTTTGAAATTCAGCATCAACAGAAAGCTTCGGCATGAAAAAAATATTAATTGTTGATGACCAAAAAACAATTCTTATCACTTTGGAAGCCATTTTAAAACAACATGGCTATCACGTTTTTTCTGCAACAAATTCGATGGACGCTTTTGACAAATTTAACTCTGAACATATTGATTTGGTGATCACAGACGCTGTTATGCCCTTGGGCTCAAGCGGTTACACATTGATCACCAGTATTCGTAGCGCACAAAAAAACAATCATGTGCCGATTATCATGCTGACAGGCAAACGTGAAAAAGCCGATGTCGAAAAGGCCCTCACGGCTGGCGCCGATGATTATATTGTAAAACCCATAGATCCAGATATTTTATCTACGAAAATAAAAAATTTAATTGATAAATCGACGACGCACATTGAATTTATCGAAGCCCCCGTCAACGCTGTTGCCAATGTTATTACAAAAACTGAAATTATTTCGATGTCAGAAATTGAAATTAAATTGATAACGAATATTCAAATGTCACCAGGACAGATTTACAAAATTACTGGCGATTTTTTCAAATCTTTGGGCTTAGATTCAGTGAACACACGCGTCGCCAGCTGCGAGAAATTTTCTGACAGCCAATTTAAAATTTCGACTCATTTTGTGGGCTTAACTGACAAAGAACTTTCCCAAATCCGTATGTGGATTAGAAAACGTCTGCTCGGTTCGTAAATGCAGCCTGCAACACAATCAACACTAACTGTGTTTGAAATTTTAAATCTGGATCAA
>CANBND010000061.1 GCA_947370945.1 Pseudobdellovibrionaceae bacterium
GAACATAAAATCCTTTTCTGATTCGATCAGGATTTTATGTTTCCTGATTAATCTTCGATTTTTAAAATAGCCAAGAAAGCTTCTTGCGGCACATCCACAGATCCAATCTGTTTCATGCGCTTTTTACCTTCTTTTTGCTTTTCTAACAACTTACGCTTACGAGATATGTCACCACCATAACACTTAGCGGTCACGTCTTTTTTGATAGCACTCAGCGTTTCACGAGCAATGACTTTTGCGCCAATAGCCGCCTGTATGGCGACCTGAAATTGTTGGCGCGGAATTAATTCACGCATTTTTTCGGTCAATAACCGACCGCGATTTTGCGCTTTTGATTTGTGAATAATTAATGACAACGAATCCACAGGTTCGCCGTTAATTAAAATATCCATTTTGACCAATTCGGCTTCTTGAAAATCTAAAAATTCATATTCAAGCGAGGCATAACCTTTAGTGATCGATTTCAAACGATCATAAAAATCCATGACCATTTCATTCATCGGCAATTTATATTCGATGATGACTTTCTTTTCGTTCACGTAATCCATTTTAATTTGAATACCACGCTTGTCTTCGCAAAGTTTTAAAAGCACTCCGATATAATCGGTCGGCGTATGCAAAGTGACTTTGACGTAGGGTTCTTCCATTTTTAAAATTTGAGTCTCGTCAGGCATGCCCGACGGATTTTCAAGCATCAAAACTGTTCCATCATTTTTCGTAATTCGATAAACAACCGTCGGAGCCGTCGTAATTAAATTGAGATTAAATTCACGCTCAAGACGCTCTTGTACAATTTCCATGTGCAACAAGCCCAAAAATCCACAGCGATAACCAAAACCCAATGCCAATGATTTTTCTTTTTCAAATGTTAATGATGAATCGTTCAAACATAATTTATCAAGCGCGACTTTTAAATTTTCATATTCACTGGCAACAACTGGAAAAATTCCGGCAAAAACCATCGGCTTTACTTTTTGAAAACCGGGCAATGGTTCAGTCGCAGAATGTTTCGCAGAGGTCACTGTGTCTCCGACTTTGACGTCTCGGATATCTTTGATCCCACAAATTAAAAAACCCACTTCGCCCGAATCCAGCTGCTCCAGCGGTAACGGAAACGGAGTGTATTTTCCCATTCGTAAAACTTCGTAATCACGATCGGTCGCCATAAATTTAATACGATCACCTTTTTTAATGATTCCGTCCATCATACGAACCAAAACCACAACACCTTGATACGCATCAAACCAAGAATCAAAAATCAAAGCCCTTGGTGTCATATCACGATTGGCTTTTGGTGGTGGGACTTTGACGATAACGGCTTCTAAAATTTCTTGAATGCCAATCATTTCCTTGGCCGACGCGTGAATAATTTCACTGCAATCAAGACCTACGGTATCTTCGATTTGTTTTCGGACGCCTTCGGGATCAGCCGTTGGTAAATCGATTTTATTTAATACAGGAATAATTTCTAAATTATTTTCTAAAGCTAAGTACACATTCGCCAGAGTTTGCGCTTCGACACCTTGGGCCGCATCAACAACTAAAATTGCACCTTCGCAGGCCGCCAATGAACGTGAAACTTCGTACGAAAAATCCACGTGCCCTGGAGTATCAATCAAATTAATTTGATATGTCAGACCATCAACAATTGATTTGTATGTCAGACTGACAGTTTGCGCTTTGATCGTGATTCCGCGTTCGCGCTCGAGCTCCATGTTATCTAAAAACTGATTTTTTTGTTCACGATCAGACAACGCGCCTGTGAATGATAATAATGAATCGGCCAACGTTGATTTACCGTGGTCGATATGCGCGATGATTGAAAAGTTTCTGATCAGTTTTGGATCCATTATTTAGACGCCCCTATTTACAAGCTTCGCGAAGTTGTTCAATTTTATTTACTTTTTCCCAAGTGAAGAAACCTTCATTCAGGCGCTCTTCGCGACCGAAGTGGCCGTACGCTGATGTCGCAGAATAAATCGGCCGTAATAAATCAAATTCTTTAACAATACGTGCAGGGCGAAGATCCCAAACTTTACGAACTGCGGCCTCTAATTTTTCAGAGCCCACAGAACTTGTTCCGTAATCTTCAACTGTGATACTGACAGGATTTGCAACACCGATCGCGTAAGCAATTTGAACCATACATTTTTCAGCAAGTCCCGCGGCCACAATATTTTTTGCAACGTGACGTGCAGCATAGGCTGCAGATCTGTCAACTTTTGAAGGATCTTTACCAGAGAATGCTCCGCCGCCATGACCACCATGACCACCATAAGTATCAACAATAATTTTACGACCGGTTAAGCCGGCATCTCCCATCGGGCCACCCGTTACAAAGCGACCTGTGGGGTTAATATGAAATTTTGTATTTTTATCAATCCATTGTTGAGGAATTGATTTTTTAAAAAGTTCTTCCATGATGAATTCATGAATTTCTTTTTGCGAAACTGATTCTGAATGTTGAGTTGATAAAACAATTGTATCAATACGTTTTGCTTTTCCGTTTTCATACTGAACAGAAACTTGTGATTTAGCATCGGGGCGCAACCAATTCACTTTGTTCGCTTTGCGAAGCACTGATAAATCTTTAACTAATTTGTGCGACATCGACAATGTCAGCGGCATAAATTCTGCGGTTTCGTTCGTTGCATAACCAAACATTAAACCTTGATCGCCAGCGCCTTGATCGTCAGTTCCGGTTTCTTTGACGCCCATTGAAATATCTGGTGACTGCTGACCGACAGAAACCATCACCGCACATGTTTTGTGATCAAAGCCTTTGTCAGTATGGTCGTAACCAATTCTTTCAACAGTTTTACGAGCGACCTCTGAAAAATTAACTTTAGCAGTTGTTGTAATTTCACCAGCAACAACAATCAAACCTGTTGTTAATAAAGTTTCACACGCAACGCGACCTTTTGGGTCTTGTTCTAAAATTGCATCAAGTACAGCATCGCTGATTTGATCGGCCATTTTGTCTGGGTGCCCTTCAGAAACTGATTCGCTTGTGAAAATATAATTTTTCATTTTTTAAGTCCTTTTTTATGATGTGATGAACCAATGAAAAGTACCTTTTCAGAAGCCTGCGGTCAATGATTTGGTCGGCTAACTTACAGGCGTAAATACGAGTCAAAAACAGCTCGCTAATTAAGCTGTCTTTTGGCACTTTGCCGAATGGGCTTAGACTTTTTAGAACCAAGTCTTCATAATGAATTTGCAAGTCAAAGGAGAATTTTATGAAATTAATTTTAGGAGTTTTAATCATGTCAATATTGTCTGCATGCACAACATCAATCAAAGATTATCAAAATGAAAAACCCGCCTTGGTTTTAGAAAATTATCTGAACGGCAAAATGACTGCACATGGTTTATTTATGGACCGCTTTGGCAAAGTTAAAAAAAGATTCACAGTCTCCTTAGACACCACATGGGCTGGGAATGTCGGAACTTTAAAAGAAGATTTTGATTGGTCCGACGGCACAAAAACACAACGTGTTTGGACGATTACAAAAACGGGCGACGGAAAATACAAGGGTACGGCCGCCGATGTTGATGGCGATGCCATCGGAGAAAGCGCCGGCAATGCTTTTCACTGGTCATACACGATGAATTTGGATGTCGATGGTTCGATTTACAAAGTCAGCTTTGATGATTGGATGTATTTAGTAAACGATAAAATCCTTATCAACAAAGCTGTGATGTCAAAATTTGGAATTCGCTTGGGCGAAGTCTTAATTACTTTTTATAAGCCATAACAATTTCTTTGAATTCCCATTTTCCAAGCTTGTTATTGTAATAAGCCACGAATTTGGGACGATCCGAAACCCCTTTAGCAATATTTTCTGGGACATTTTCAATTTGATTTGTACGCAAACCCCAACGGTAAAAACGCTTGTCAATTCCTTGATACATCAAAGTCGCAAGCCCTACCATTTTAGGTTTGAAAAAAGTTAAATCTGCCGCAGGCCCCATTTCAATATTCGTTGGACCACCCCAAAAAGTCATAATTGAAAATAGCTTCCCAAGCTTTGCATCATAGGCCAAATAAACGGCTTCAGTTTCTGACAATCCAACAATTTTTATGTCTCGTGAATTTGTAGCCATTTGCCTCAGATCTACAACTCCATTTTTATATACGACAATTGAATCTGTTGTCTGAATTACAAATATATTTTTTTCTGTATCAACATCATAGGCACGAACAAAATCGGATCCAATTTTATATTCGGTCAGATCATTTTTACGAATCAGAACATCGTCGTTACCAGATTTCACTTTTATGAAGTGATCGTTATTAAAATTGCGATCCAACTGGTCATACAGCACCAAATGGCCCGTATGTACTTCGGGTGTCAAATTTGACAAAGAAATACTTTCAACAACACCGGACTGTTTTGAAAAACCATCGATTGCAGGTTCTGTCGCGAAGGCAACGTTAGCTGAGTCTGATTGTCGAATATAACTTTGTGCCAGAGCAGCGTGATGCAACAATTCACCCGTTTTCAGACTGAAAATAAAATATCCTTTTTCGTTTTTGCGCTGAGCGATCACATGTTGATTTCTGATGTCGACGATATGTTCGGCATCAATAACGACTTCTGTTTTTTTAAATTCAGGCAGTGTGTAAGTAAAAAGTTTTTTCAATACATTTGAAAATACGGATGCCGAATGTCCTTCATTCGAAAAAATCACGCGATCATGACCCAGTTCAATTTTTTGACCCGATTTAACACTGACCAACGTTTGATTCTGACCCTCTTTGTACATAAAAATTTCTGAACTGTTTGACCAATTCATTTCTGTTGTTACGACGGGCGCAATTTTTTTTGGCATGCTTGTATAACTGATCTCGGCTGATGCTTTAGAATTAAAAAGATCTGTACATTGATCAGCACTTGCTCCAACTGTCGATAGCAAAATCGTGATGACAAAAATTGACTGATTTAAATTTAAATTCTGTCCCAAATAAATTGAGTGTGTTTTTAGTTTCATAATTAGTATCAATGCAATTAAAAAACCATGTCTCAGATTGAGACATGGTTTTTTGAATCATTTCTATTCTAAATATTTACTAAAAACCTAAGCTGATTTTCGAAACTTTGGCTGAAATTCAAACTGTTCATTCACTTCTGAATTCAAGCGGCCCTCTTTAGACAATTCAAATTTTTTGTGATCCAAATAAATTTCTTTGATCTTTAAAAATTGCTTCTCCAACTTATCCGCCATCATATCAACAGCAACATAAATATCTGTTGCGCTAGCAGCCGCTTTGAAAAACTTTTGTTTTGAATTAATACTGACTTCAACATTGTATTCATGATGATCTTTCCAAAAATACACATTGCAGTTGCCTTCTTTAAATAAAAATTTTCCGACCTCGTTTAATTTTTGATCAGCGTAGCTGACCAACGAATCCGAATGGTCTAGGTGTTTGAATGTATATTTTGATTTCATGATTTTTTTCCCTTCGTATGAAGTTTAATTTCCGCTCTCCGAATTTAAACTTTGGTCTTGTGGCTCATCAGTATTGACTTAGCCTTCGTCTATCTATCGGCGCAAACTAGACCAAAGATGAGTCTGTTTTAAAAATATTTTTTTCATTTTTAAATGATCAAAATGTTTCAAGATGATACAGTTTTGTTTATACGTTATTGATAAATCAATTAAAGGAAAAACCATGAAAAATAAAACGATCTATCTTGCGACACTATGTTTGACTCAAATTTTCAATCAAAATATTTTTGCCGCAGAATCACTGAATACGACTGTGCATAATCAATATCAATCTTTGCGCGCGATGGGAATGGGTAATGCTTTTACAACTGTGGCCGATGACTATACGGCTTTGATGTATAACCCCGCCGTGCTTGCGAAAAAAAAACGCGGCGAAATTCAATTTACTTTAGCGGGTGTCGGAATTTCGTCAAACACAACAAAAATCATGAAAGATATTTCTGATGCCGACGCAGGCGCAGTCGGTGATACCGCGAAAGCAACTGCAATTTCAAATGTTTTGGATCAATACTATGGAAAACCCTTGGGAGCGCGTGTTGAAGCGCTTGAAATATTTTGGGTTCGACCGCACTGGGGATTTGCTCTGATTCCTCTGGATGCAACAATCAATATGTCTGTGAATCGCCAGCTGGGCCCGGCTTTAGATTTAAATATTAAATTAGATTCAACTCTGGCTTACGGTTATGCCAAAGAAATTACGCCCACAATTTCTGGCGGTATTTTAGGTAAAGTGATTCATCGTGGAAGTGTTGAACAAGCTGTCAGTGCTCTGGAGCTGGCTACAAATTCAAATGTCTTAAGCAAAGATCGTCTGAAAGACGGAATCAACGTCGACGCAGAAATCGGTTTTTTATGGCAGCCTGAATTTAAAAAATCAGTTTCAGCAGCTGCCACAAAGCCCGTCGATGAAATGAAAATTGAAACAAAACCTGCTGTGACACCAGCTCCTGAAAAACCTGCCGATGTAACGACAGAAGCTCCTCGCGATCCGCAGTCTGAATCTGATTCTGCAATCACTGCCGAAGCTGCCGTCCCTGCATCAGCAGACACAACTGTCGCAGAAAAAAAAGAAGAAAAACCTGTCGAGCCCGTTGCTGAAACAACAAAATCTGAAGTCGTCACACCGTTGTCTGTCAGTTTTGTTACTCGCAATATCATCAGTTCTGAATTTTCAAAATCAACTTTATTAAATAAAGATGCCACGGTGGCTCCGTCAAAAAATCCGCGCGTGATCGATATTGGTGTGGGCTATGATTTAACAACGTGGGGTGATTTAAAATTAATTTTAACGGCCGAAGCAAAAAATTTATTACATCCAAATACAACTGTTCGCAAATCAACACACGCAGGATTTGAAGTCGATTATTCACCGGGAACTTGGTTTAAAACTCAGTTCCGCGCCGGCGTAAATCAAATGTATTTCACCGCAGGTGCCACATTATTATTAGGTATTGTTGAAATCGACGCCGTTACGTACGGCGAAGAAGTCGGAACAACAACGACAAATGTAGAAAACCGCGTAAACGCGGTTAAATTAGGATTTAATTTTTAATTTTAATTTTTCTTAAGGGCAAGTTGGTGGAAACGTATATGCAGGGTTGTTCATTTTATTTAATAAACATGAACCAATATCTGCATTAGATTGCCCGTTCGCCAAAGCAACACTTAATTGTGCGCAATATTGTTTTGTTGAGTCCGAAGCTTTATCTAAATTTTGACATGATGACGCGTACGTTGTTTGAACGATTTCACCAACTGCTGCTGGATTTGAAACCGCTAAACCAGCCAAGGCTGCAGCTAATGCGGCGGGCGAAGTCCCACTCCCCGCAACTGCCAATAATGTTCCAATTTTGAATATAGAACTGATTTGCGTGTAAATTCCCACACCGGATGCTGAACAATCTGCAAATGCCTGCACGGCCGCATCGTTTGCTGCCGCTGTCGTTCCAAAATTTAATGAACTCATTGCAACCAAAGTCCCCGAACAGGCACCACCGACACAACCCGGAGCATTCGAACCATTTTTAATTTGGTCCAGCGCTGTAACAAAACTGGTGGGGCTTCCGAAATTATTTGCAATAAAAGTCGCCGAACATCGTAACTTGTACGCATTCTCTGATGTATTCGATGCAATTTTTGTTACACAGCTTTGCGCGCTGGCCGCCGTCGCTGTATTCAAACACAGCTGCGCTTCTTGCAAATCATTGTTATCAGATTTCTGACATGAATATATTGTTAATGTTAAAAGCGACAAGAAAATAATTTTTGTGGTTTGTTTCATAATTACCTCGGATATTTTATCGGACGTATTTATTCACAAAAATATATTTAGTTCGTCTAGTTTTTAATGTTTATACGTCTCAAAATGAGATTTTAAAATATAAGTATTTTAATCTTAACTTTAAACTACTCATGAGTGTTATATAGTTGACTTTAAAACACTCATATCATTAGAATAAGCTTATGAGCAGTAAAAATACGCGCTATTTACAACAAATCATCAAAGATGTACTTCAGAAAAAAATGGTTTTTTTGGGCGGCCCCAGACAATCAGGAAAAACAACGCTGAGCCTTCAGTATATGAATCCACCGTCGATCAAAAACAAACAGTATCTGAACTGGGATCGCACATCTGACAAATCACTTATACTGAAAGATCAAATTCCTCTGGATGCAGAAGTTTTAGTACTTGATGAAATTCATAAGTATAAAAAATGGCGAAATTTAATTAAAGGTATTTATGACAAGTTCCACGATGACCATAAAATTATTGTGACCGGATCTGCACGGCTTGATTATTTCAGAAAAGGTGGCGACTCTTTATTGGGACGATATCGATATTTCAGACTTCACCCCTTTTCAATTTCAGAGTATAAAAAAAATCCCACGAACGAAGATTTAAATCGCATGATGAAATTTGGCGGTTTCCCTGAACCGCTTTTTTCAATGACTGAAAACGAACATCGCATTTGGCAAAAAGAACGCATGATCAAAGTTGTGCAAGATGATTTACGAGATCTTGATAATGTGAAAGATATCTCTTTGCTGCTGCTGTTGGCCGAATTAATCCCATCCAAAGTCGGAAGCCCACTTTCCTTAAAAAGTCTTGAAGAAGATTTACAAGTTTCACAACCCACAATCGCAAGATGGGTACAACTGCTAGGACTCGTTTACTATTCATTTACAATTGCACCCTACGGAGCTCCAAAAATTCGAGCTGTCAAAAAATTACAAAAAATTTATTTGTGGGATTGGTCACAGGTCGAAGAATCGGGTTTTCGTTTTGAAAACTTAGTCGCCAGTCATTTACTTAAATATTGTCATTTTATCGAAGACACCGAAGGCCACAATATGGAACTTCGCTATTTACGCGATACCGACGGTCGCGAAATTGATTTTGTTGTACTCAAAAACAAAAAACCGATCTTTGCTGTTGAATGTAAAACTGGAGACAAAAAATTATCTCCACATATTAAATATTTTAAAGACCGCACACCGATTCCTGAATTTTACCAAGTGCATATGAAAGACAAAGATTACGGTGTTGCAACATCAGGGCGAGTCTTACCGTTTATTACTTTTTGCAAATTGAAAGGGATGGTTTAATCCCACTCACCCAAACGCACAACTTCTGTCGACAACAAAATTTGTTTTTTTTCTAAAACAGTTTTTTGAACGTGCATCATCACATTCCATGTATCGCTGGCTGTAGCCTTATTTAAATTCACAATAAAATTGGCATGTTTCATCGAAACCTGAGCATCACCAATTTGAAAACCTTTTAATCCACATTGATCGATCAACTGCGCGGCTTTGTGACCTTCTGGATTTTTAAATACCGATCCGCACGATGGCATATCCAGCGGCTGCTTCGTCAATCGTAAAAGATTTGCATCTTTCACTTTTTGCAGCAAGCCTCCGTCGCCTTCCATCGGCCAGCTCATCGCAACCTTTGTAATAATGTGCGGCTGCCAACCATCTGTGTGACGATATGAAACTTTTAATTTTGATTTTTCGATGCGATGAATTTTTAAATCCAGATCGATCACTTCGATCCAATCCACCAATTGCATAAATTCACGCGGCTCAAAATTTTCAGCAACGCCTGCGTTCATTACGACACCACCACCGACATCGCCGGGCAATCCGGCCATGAACAATGCCGGAGTCACTCTGTATTTTAAGAAAATTTTTAATAATTCAGATTTCGAAGTTCCAGACAAAGTTTCAATATATAAATTATCGTTCGCCGTTTTAATTGTGGTCTGGCTGAATTTTTTCAAACAAATCGTAAGCCCTTTAACACCTGCATCTGAAATTAAAATGTTACTGCCACCGCCCAAAATCGTGATTTTTAATTGATTTCGTTTTGAATATTCAATGGCTTCTTTCAGGTCATCCATCGTCACAGGCAGACAAAAATATTCGGCATTACCGCCGATCAACCACGATGTGTATTCTGCTAAATTAACGTTTTGCAAGACTTGTAATGACATCCATACCTAACTTCCAACCGTCGCCGGCACCGAGAGTAATAAAAATATCACCTGACTGCAAGTTGTCCGAAATGATTTGGGCTTGTTGGTTTGAAAATTTTTCGTCTTTAAGACTGCGAAATGATTTTGGGTGCTGCATTTCTTTTAATAAATTTTCAGAACTGATCCCAGCGATAGGTTGCTCTCCGGCTGCATAGATGTCACCTAAAAATAAAACATCAGCTTGCGCGAAACAATTTTTAAAATCCTGCCAGCAATGCTGAGTACGCGAATACCTGTGCGGTTGAAAATAAACAACCAGCCTGTTGTTGGGAAATTTTTCTCTGAATGCTTGCAAGGTTGCTCGCACTTCAGTCGGATGATGACCATAATCATCATACACTTTGATATTTTGTGCTTCGCCTTTAGCGTTTAAGGCTTCGCCTTTGAACTGAAAACGCCTGTCAACACCTTCAAATTTATTTAATCCGATGGCACATGTTTTAAAATCAATCCCTGCAGCCATGCCGACAGCTATCGCAGCCGTTGCGTTCAGGGCCGTATGAATCCCCGGCATTTGCAAATGAAATTCGCCCAGATGATTCAGTTTCTGTGTCGCAGGATCTTTTTTCTGAACACTGTATGTTCCGTTTGCTCCGGCAATAACAAAATCATTTTTTGGATCAAATCCATAAAATAAAATTCGTTTATTATAATTTTCAAAAACTTCGCGGATAACTAAATCATCCCCGCAAGCGATCACCATTCCGTAAAATGGTACACGATATGAAAAATCATAAAAGGCACGTTTTAAATTTTCAAAAGTTTTATAATGATCCATGTGATCGGAATCAATATTAGTAATGACTGCAATTTCAGGAGACAATTTATTAAAACTTCCGTCGCTTTCATCGGCTTCGGCGATGAGCCATTCGCCCTTTCCTAAAAGCGCTGTCGATTTAATTCGTTCGAACCGACCACCAACAACAATTGTTGGATCTTGGTTCGCTTCTAAAAAAATGGATGATATCAAACTGGTTGTCGTCGTTTTTCCGTGCGTACCTGCAACGGCAATACCACGTCGAATTCGCATGATTTCAGCCAGTGCTTCGGCACGCGGAATCAATGGGATTTCACGCGCACGCGCTTCTTTGATTTCAGGATTTGTGAACGGAATCGCACTGGAATAAACCACAACATCCGTGTTTCCGATATTTTCAGCAGCGTGACCTTTAAAAATTTTAATTCCTAAATTTTTCAAACGTTCTGTATTCGCATTTTCGCCAGCGTCAGATCCTGTAACGATAGCTCCGATATTATGCAGCAATTCTGCTAATCCGCACATGCCGATGCCACCGATGCCGATAAAATGAAATTTTGCGTGTTCCAGTTTCATAGATTAATTTATTTCCTTTAATATATCAGTGGCAATCAGATCTGATGCATTATTTGCTGATAATTTTTTTAGATTTTCTGACATCGTCAGTAATAATTTTTTATTTTCGATCAGTGTTTTCAATTTTAATTTAAAATCATTTGCATCAAATGTCTTTTGCAGAAACATAAATCCCGCATTTTTATTTACAAGACTTTCTGCGTTTTTTTGCTGATGATTGTCAGCTGCGGGCAATGGCACAACAATAGGAACAATACCAAATGCGGCAGCCTCTGCTAATGTGCTGGCACCACCTCTGCAAAATAATATGTCCGCCTGCCTATAATATTCGGGCATATTATAAATAAAATCGAAAGCTTTCACGCAATTTATATTTTCATATTTTTTTTGAATGCGTACAAAATCTTTGGGACCTGTTTGATGAATGACTTCGATTTTACCATGCAGTTCAGGTGATGATAAAATAAAATTTGATAATTGATCATTTAAAAACTGCGACCCTTGGCTACCGCCAAAACATAAAATAAAAAATTTGTCGGATGTTTTTTCTGCTGAAATAATATTTTGCATTTCAGTACGCAACGGCATTCCAAAGACCAAATTGTTTTTTGATTGCAAATATTTTTGCGCTTCTGCGAATACCAGATACGATTTATTAACAAATTTCGAAAGCAACCGATTCGCCATACCCGGATGCGCATTAGGTTCCCAAAAAGCACATTTGCGACCCATCAGCGCCGCCGCCAATACAAACGGTGCCGACACATACCCGCCAACACCCAACACGAAATCGGGTTTATTTTTTAAAATCAAAATCACAGATTGAAAAATGCCGATCGGAATTTTTACCAATGTTTTTATTTTCTGAAAAACATTGCCTTCAAAATTTAATTTTCCGCTTTGAATCAAATTTAATTTGTACGTTGTTTTTGAAATGATTTTTGTTTCAAGGCCATCTGCAGTGCCGACAAATTCAATATGACAATCAGAACTTATTTTTTTAATTGAATCTGCTATGGCCAACGCCGGGTAAATATGGCCGCCAGTGCCACCACCGGCAATAAAAACTTTCACGGTGTTAACTTTCAGACATTTCAATATTTAATAAAATACCGAACATAAAACACAAAACAATCAGCGAACTGCCGCCGTAACTTAAAAAGGGCATTGTTAATCCCTTGGTCGGAAGCAACCCCATCACCACACCCATATTAATAAATACCGATAATGCAAACGTTGTTGATAAACCCAACGCCAAAGTTTTTTTAAATAAATCATTTGTTTTGATCGCAATTGAAAATCCGCGAAATACCACAAAACCGTAAATTAATAAAATCGCAACGATTCCGATAAAACCCAATTCTTCACCCAAGACCGCCATCGTAAAATCCGTGTGTGCTTCTGGTAAGAAAAAAAGTTTACCTTGGCCCTGACCTAAACCTTGCCCTGTCAACCCACCCGAATGAACTGACAACATACTTTGAATGACTTGGAAACCTTTTTGCGCCGGATCTGACCACGGGTCAATGAACGCTTGAACACGTGCCCTGCGATAGGGTGAATGCCAAACTAAAAAATAAAGCACAGGCAGCATTGAAGCAAATGCAAAACCCAACCATTTTAAATTCATTCCGAATGTAAATAATAAAGCGGTTCCCACAATCATGATAATTGCAAAGCTTCCGAAATCAGGTTGTTTTAATAAAACCAAAATCGGAACTGTAATTAATAAAAATAACCAACCCCATTTGACTTTTCCTAAAATATTTTGTTCGCGACAAACAAGGCTTGCGAATAAAAAACTGAATGCAATTTTTAATAATTCTGAAGGCTCAAAACGAATGCCCATCGGCATCCTTAGCCACCGCTGTGCTCCGCCGACTTTGACTCCCAATCCCGGAACAAATGTGGCCAAGACTAAAATAAAAGCGATTGCCCACAAAACCCAAGCGTGCTGTCTGATTTTTTCAAACGGAATCTGTGTTGTGAAAATCAGCGTGGCAAAGGCTAAAACTGTAAAAATAAATTGTCGTTTGAAAAAATAAAGACCGTCATCATAAGATTCGGTCGCGAAAATATAACTTGAACTGTAAACTTGCACCAACCCGATCCCGAGCAGTGCAAATAGTGATAAAAAAAGACTTGATGAAAGAAATCTGGTTTTCAAATGTATTCCCTTGCTGGCCTATTTGAATTTCTGAACGATCTCTTTAAAATAGTCTCCTCTCTCTTCGTAACTGTCAAACATATCAAAACTTGAACATGCCGGCGATAATAAAATCGTATCAGCAATCCTAGACTTTTGGTAAGCAATCAAAACAGCCTCTTCGAATGTTCCAATCAAATATGTTTCACAGTAATCACCCAAATCGCGGTTGATGCGCTCTTTGGCTTCACCGACTAAAATCAATGTTTTTACTTTGCGACGTACGCTATTTCTAAGTGGCTCATAATTCAAATTTGTATCTTTGCCACCAGCAATCAGAATTACATTTTCGTCAAAACATTCTAGCGATCTTAAAACGGCATGAACATTTGTCGCTTTTGAATCGTTGTAAAACAAAACTCCACCAACTTTACGCACGTATTCCATGCGATGTCTTAATGTTGCAAAATTTAAAATGACTTTCTGAACAGCTTCTTTGGTTGCGCCATATTCACGAGCCAACAACAAAGCCGCCATCATGTTTTCAATCGAATGTTTTCCCTTCAGTCGCATCCCTTTGATATTAAAACTTTCGATTTCAGGACCTGTACGAACACGAATTTCGTCAGCGATATTTACAGCGCCGCCGATATTCATAATTTGCGGCTCAAGCGCTGCTTTTCTAGAAAAATAGAAAATCTTTCCGCGCTGAACAGAAGGATCACGTGCCAATTCAACAACGGCATTGTCATCCGCATTCAAAATAGATGTTGTGGCTTGGTTTGTATTTTTAAAAACTTTACGTTTTGCGTTCACGTAATCTTCCATTGATTTATATCGATCCAAATGATTTTCAGCTAAATTACAAAAAATAATATTTGCTGGATTAAAATTCACACAGTGCTCAAGCATGAAACCAGAAACTTCAGCAATCACGACCTTGGCTTTTAATTCACCGGATTGATATTTTTCTTCAAGCAAATAATTTGTCATCGGGTTTTCGTTTGATCCGCCCACCCAAACTTCGACG
>CANBND010000062.1 GCA_947370945.1 Pseudobdellovibrionaceae bacterium
TTTAATCCGCGTTTATAAAAATTGGCTGTTCCCGTAATTGTTACGGGTGATGAATAAACTGTGTTTGACGTGCATTCGGCAATTTCAACCGACACAGTCGGCCCAGCATTATTTTGCGTGTTGGTTCCTAATTTAGAACACGATGCCAACAGTATTATCAAAGCCAGCACTAAAAATTTATTTTTCACTGGGGTTCTCTTTTTTATATTGCTCAACGTCTTTAACAGTGGCTTCGAATGAATTCTCTTGGTCGCTGGAGACAATGCCATCAGCAAAAATACGATGATTCGGATTTTTGCCGATAATTTCAAAACGGATATGTTTAACGGGCATTATATTAAACCCACGCACAGAAATTTGCAGATCGAAAGATTTATTTTTTTCAACAGGTTGAATTGTTTTTTCAATGTCACCACTACTGATTGTGACACCCGCACCCAGCATCCATTTGTATTTCACAGCATCAGTATAATTATCAGGTAAGCGAATATGTGCTGTAATTTTTGAGACATCATTTTTTTCAATCGAGAATTTTAAATCGATCGATTTTTCAACTGCACCGCGATAACTAAATTCGCTGCCAGAAATATGTCTAAATTTATTTTTCGACAATATTTCATTTTTAATACAACCTGTATTTAAAACTAAAATGATATTCAAAAATATAAATCGTGAAATTAGGGTGTTGGACATACTATGGCTCCGGAAGGGTTCGCTGTGATGACATAATCATATTTGGTATTCGTGCTGACGCTTTTGCCAGCTGTATATGATCTGATATTTAATAAGTACATTTCAGTGACGCTTAATAAATCAAGTGATGATATTGTTTTTGTATACGTTGTTGATAATGCGCTGACTGCATGTCGATCTGATCTTAAGACATCACTGTTTATTGTTCTGATTGGGGCCCAAGTGCCGGTACAAACTCCGCTGGCATTTTCTTTGGTGCAGCGATAATCATCGTTAAATTCAAAACCAGCTTTAAACAATAATAAATCATGATCCAGATCAGTTCCCGCTGATTTTGTAAATGCGACACTTAAACTGGATGTCCCAACGGGTAGTGTGTTTAAATCAACAGTATAGTTATGACTTGAATACCGTTGATCAGATGTTGTTCCAGTTAATGAGGGATCATCAAAATGTGGTTCGATTGTTAGACTACATGCGCCGGAGGCTAATCTTTTTCCGTAACCTGTCCAAAGCAATCGTCCACTGGCTGTAAAATCTGAATCAGCAATATGTAATGCCTCTGCTGCGATTGTGTTGTCGTGGCTTGAATTCCACGATGTATGTATAGTCTTTAATTGCGTTAAAAAATTATATGATCCAACAAACGGTGTTGTTATTCCGGGTTGTGCGAATCCGGTATTTCTATCGAAGGACTGCCAAATTTCTGTAAACGGAATTATTTCAGCAGTTGAAATACAAAATGATCCGCAGTCGTGTGTCAATTTATATAATCCGCGCGTGATCGCACCTTCGCGCGTGTGCCCTTCGCCTTTGTACAATGCTGGATTTACAATATCATACGAAGTGCCGGTGTGAGATCCAGATACGTAGGCGCCCGGATTCGTACCTGCTTTTTTGAAGTCTATCATGAAACCAGACCCGTTACCTACGTTTTGTACGGAATCAGAAAAACCCGAAGAATTAAAAAAGAATGTCCAACCTTGTGTTTCATTCACGGCCACTAATTTTGAATTCATCGTTGGGTCTATGTTACTCATCTGAGAATTTAAAACATGTGTTGCAAAATAATTTGCCCAACCTTCAGACCAAGCAAGACGTTGATCGATTCGCGATAAAAATGCATGTGATCCGCCAGGTGAAGTGAATTGGCCACAGTTTTTTTCTACGAAATGACCAAGTTCATGAACAGTTGCAAAATCATCAAAGTGATCTGTGTTGGACAAACTGATATCACCCAGTTGTCCGCCAGAAATAAATAATTGATTCGTACTGCTTAAATAAAATGAAGTATTTGCCAAGGTGTTCGGGTCTGCTTGCGGATTTTGATATTGCATTGGATTGAATCCGGCTTTCCAAAAAACATCGAACTTTGTGCTTAAGCAATTTGTTGTTCCAGCAGTCGTATGATTTTTAATATAATCGTAGGACTGTTGTATGTTATTTAAAATATTAAATGCACCGCCTGTGATTTCCATGTCGTAACTTTCTTGTCTGGCTAAGGCGACCAGATCCAGATTTGCTCCGCTTGCTCCGTCTGAATAAACAAAGTTTTCAATGAAATGAACTTCATTTTTGTATGTATCTTTTTTAATTGAAACACTGATGAAATCATTGGGGTCTGATGTATATTGATAATTCGATCTGGCTAAAACGCGTACTCGATAATTTTGTGCTATACCGGGTAAATACAAATCTGAAGTTGTGCTTAAGCTTTTTAATGCTCCAGATGAATCAGTTGATCCGCACTGAACCAATTTTAAATTTTGATCGTAAACTGCAATCTCTGCATTTTGAATTGGTAAAGCATTCGCAATAGGATCACCTAAAACCATATTGCTCAGTTGCAATTGTGATGACACGATTGTTGTCACCATTTCTGTACCGCGTTTATAAAACTTTGCAGTACCTGTTAAAATGACTCCGGTTGGATAAGAAATTTCTTTATTACACAATGCGACTTCTGCAGAAAAATTTGTTGCAAGACTGGCTTGAGATCCAAGCCCTCCGCTGCAGCCGAACTGAAAAAAAACAGTCGGTAATAAAATGAATAGTGATAAGAAAATGTGATTGTTTCGCACGAGACTTTATCGGCATTTTGTACGAAATTACTTAGATTAAATCTGTTTCATTTTGAGAAAGTCGAGTCTAGAAATAGAATCTGAGCTATAAAAAAAAATAAAAAAAGGCCCATAGACCACTCTGAAAGATAAACCTCTTGTTTGCAAGGTGGGTGACTATATAACAACTTTAGGCTTCTCACTACGAGGTGAGCTTGCACACCATTGTCAGGGACGGTCCCCAAATATATGCTTGTAAGGTTTATTTTCGATGAGTTTTACGTCTAAGAACCCCCAAAGCCAGTATAGACTATATTTTTAAAAAAGTCTACACAGCTAAATGTGTAACCAGACTCAAGAAATAAAAATTAGTACCGAAATAATATGCATGATAGCAAAATTAGATTTTTATTTTCCATTTTTAGTATTTTTTTATGGTCTAGTCATGATGATTGTGCTTGAAGTTCCGTATATGCTGGCACTAGCAAAAAATAAAATGCCTGAACAGTGCGCCCAGTTTGAACGTCATCGCGGCATTGCGACTTTGTCGTTCTATGTCGGTGGCCTTTGGTCATTGCAAAATATCTGGTTGTAATTTAACTTTGCTTCTGTGTCAGAAGCAGCTGTACAAATTTATTCCGTCGAACAATTGAATTCGCATATTCGAAATATGATCGAAGGTCAATTGCCTGTGATCTGGTTGCAAGCTGAGATTTCAAATTTTAAACCCCATTCATCAGGGCATTTTTATTTTTCACTCAAAGATTCTAAATCACAAATTAGTGCTGTGATGTTTCGCGGATTTAATTCAAAATTAAAATTCAAACCTCATGATGGTCTCGAGGTTTTAATTCGCGGACGTATCACAGTATACGAGCCTCGCGGCAGTTATCAAATTGCGTGCGAATCGATGGAGCCCGTCGGCGCCGGCGCTTTGCAAAAACAATTTGAACAATTGAAAGAAAAATTAAAAGCCGAAGGCTTATTTGAATCAACACGAAAAAAACAAATACCTGCATTGCCACAATCTATTGCGGTTGTGACTTCGCCGACGGGCGCAGCGATTCAAGATATTTTAAATATTATGCGTCGTCGTGCAAAATCTGTCGAAGTCACAGTTGTGCCGACGATCGTTCAAGGTGCTGCGGCAGCACCAAAAATTTGCGAAGCTTTTTTAGCAGCGCAAAAGCTAAATCCCGATGTCATTATTATTGGTCGCGGCGGTGGTTCGATCGAAGACATGTGGTGTTTTAATGACGAAAAACTTGCCCGATTAATTGCGGCTTGTGAAATACCTGTGATATCTGCCGTGGGCCACGAAATCGATTTTACAATTTGTGATTTTGTTTCTGATTTGCGCGCACCAACGCCGTCGGCCGCAGCAGAATTAGTTTCAAAAAATACAAATGATCTCATTCAAAGAATTGCGTTGTTTGACAGGTCGTTAAAAAATTCAATTATCAAAAGTGTGAATATTCAAAAGCAAAAATTAATTTTCTATTCGCGCAGACTGGTTGATCCTAAAAAGCGATTGCAGGATTTAATCCAAAGAAACGATGAATTATTTATGCGCTTGGAACAATCAGTGTATTCGCGAATCAATGATCTTAAAAAAGATACTGAAATTTTAAGAAACAAACTTGTGGCTCCGGCTCAAGTGATTCAAAATTTGCGAAACCGCATTCAAACGATGAATTTAAAACTGCAAAACAAAATCAACCAAAAAATTTCAGATCAATTTTATAGACTTAATAATTTAAAATCATTGGCCCATTCGCTCAGCCCATTGCAAGTTGTTGATCGTGGTTACAGTATTTCAAAAATTAAAGACAAAGTTGTTAAATCGATTAAGCAAATAAAAGCTGACGACATATTGGATATCAGGCTGGCTGATGGTGATGTTCGTGCGCAAATTTTAGAAATTACAAAATTAAAAAAAGATTAAAGGAAGTATTGTATGGATTTTGAAAAAAAATTAAATCGTCTGGAAGAAATTGTACAAAAAATGGAAAAAGGCGAATTGTCGTTGGATGATTCAATGAAACTTTTTGAAGAAGGCGTCAAATTGACTCGCGATTGTCAAACTCAACTGACAAAGGCAGAAGCTCAAGTCAAAAAATTAGTCGGCTTTGACGAAAATGGAAAAGCCATCAAAGAAGATTTTAATACAGAAGATTAAATTAAAGAGGATTGATTTGTGTTTTTAGGACTTGAAATAGAATATCAAGATTTTCAAAATGTATTTTCTGAATACTCAGAAAATTATTTTTTAAATTTAAAAAAAGACTGTCCAGATATTTTATATCAAAGCATGAAATATTCTTTTGATTCTGGTGGTAAACGTTTTCGCCCATTTTTAGCCTACTTGGTTTCTAAGTCTTACAATATAAATCCTGAAAAAACATTATCTGTCGCTTTAGCCTGTGAACTGGTTCATACCTATTCATTAATACATGATGATTTGCCATGTATGGATAATGATGATTTTCGCCGCGGTCAGCCCGCGAACCACAAAAAATTTGGTGATGACATCGCGCTTTTGGCCGGTGATGCTTTACAATCAGAGGCATTTAAATGTTTGGCTTTGGATTCAGAAAATTCTGCAGAGAAAAAAATTAAAGCCATCGCTGTTTTTTCAGAATTCGTCGGCACAAATGGCATGATTGCTGGACAAATTCTGGATATGAAATCAAATACTGAAACTAATTTACTACAGCTTGAAAATATTCATCGACGCAAAACCGGAGATTTAATTTCAGCTGCAGTTATTTGTGCTGCACTTTTTTGTGAGATTCAGGATATTCAAAAATTAAAAGTATTTTCAGAAAATCTAGGTCTGGCATTTCAAATTAAAGATGATTTGCTGGATGGCCTAGATGGTGCGCAAGACCATAAAAGCTATTTAAAAATATTGGGCAAAGAAAAAACAATTGAAAAATTAGAGAAGCACTCAGTTTTGGCGATGAATTCAACTGATTCGGAATTTTTTAAAAAAATTATTCAATTTAACGTAAGCCGAGTTAAATAAATGCGCCTTGATCAATATTTAGTACAATTTAAAAATATTGAATCCAGAACAAAAGCCCAAGATTTAATTCAAAACAAAAATATTTCAGTGAACCAAAAAATAATTATAAAATCCAGTTTCGATGTTTCTGAATCTGACGACGTTCAAATTCAAGATCAAGACATTTTAAAATATGTATCGCGGGCAGGGTTAAAGCTTGAGGCGGCATTGAATAAATTAAACATAGATTTAAAAGATAAAACTGTTCTAGACGTCGGGCAATCGACCGGCGGTTTTTCAGATTGCTGTTTGCAATCTGGTGCTGAAAAAGTTGTCGGATTCGACGTTGGTGAAAATCAATTGCATGAAAAAATTAAATTAAATCCAAAAGTGACATATTTTGAAAAACTAAATGTTAAAAATGTGGACACAGACATTAAATTTATGAATGCGGTTCCGAACGAAAAATTTGATCTGATCGTTTGTGATGTGTCGTTTATTTCATTAATTCATGTCATTCCCAATATTTCAGAACTATTAAAAAATAGCGGCAGCTATTTGTTTCTGGTCAAGCCACAGTTCGAATGTGGCCCTGAAAATTTAGATAAAAATGGCATCGTTAAAAATAAAAAAGTTTACGCAGAAATTGAAATTAAAATCAAAAAATTATTTCACCATCATTTTGGCGATGTTTCAGATTATTTTGAAAGCGCTGTATTAGGAAAAGAAGGAAATCTTGAATTTTTTATTTATGGGAGAAATGTAAAATGAAATTATTAATGACAGTAGCCTTGGTATTTATTTTTTCTTGCCAACATGCACAGAACAAAGCGATCCCTGAAAAATCAACAACAAAAAATATTGAAAATAAAATTCCAGAAACAAAACCCGTGGAACCTGTTTCAGAGGCGAAAATTCCGGCTGAAGCTACACCGCCGATTGTTCCAGTTGGTTCCCACAAAGCCGTACCAAATTTCGGAATTATTTTTTCAGGTGGTGGTGCGCGAACATGGGCGCATGTAGGTGTATTAAAAGAGATGCAAAAATATAAATTTCCGATCGTCAGTGTCGCAGGTATCGAATGGGGTGCCGTGATAGGAGCAATTTATGCGCAAAATTTATCTTCGAACGAAGTTGAATGGGAAATGTCAAAATTTAAATCTTTAGATAAATCTGACGAATTTTTACAAACTGTTTTTGCAAAAAAATCCGTTGCTGACATGAAAACTTCGTTTGTTTGTCCTTCGATCAATTTGAAATCGCAAAATGTTTATTTGTTAAATCGCGGGCACGTCGACCAGTTTTTACCTTTTTGTGTGTCTTCGCCAGGGCTTGCAAAGCCTTACGGTCAAAGCACGGCGTTGATGACTGATTTATCTATGCTGATTCAACAATTAAAATCAACAGGCGTACAAAAAATTATATTAATTAATGTTTTAAGTTCTAAAAATGTGAAGCCTTTTGTGAAATCATTAGAATCTGTTGAAAATCAGGTCTGGGTTGCAGCCGCCGCACAGCTGGCCAAAAAGAATATAGGCATCGATGAGTTGATTGAAATTGATATCTCTGATGTAGGTATTGATGACTTCGATCAACGTCGCGAAACAATGGCCAAAGGATCAGAATTGGGCTATACTCAGATCAAGAAAATAGCTGATAAATACGGTTTGTAAAATACTTAAAGACGAGGCAATCATGGCACAAGTTCACCGAAAACCAACAGAGAACATTGAAATTTTTAAACGACGTCGTGAACGTGTTTTGAAATCTATGTCACCGGGTTCAGCTTTGATTGTAGCTTCGCATCCAGAATTAATTCGTAATGACGATGTTCATTATCCGTACCGTCAAGATTCAAATATGTATTATTTAACGGGCTTCGAAGAGCCTGAAAGTTTTTTAATTTTGCGTTCTGGTGAAAAACCACAGTCCATTTTATTTGTGCGCGAAAAAAATATGGAACGCGAAACATGGGATGGCTTTCGTTTTGGTCCAGAGGGTGCAAAAAAAGAATTCGGCTTCGACGAGGTTTATCCGATTGCTGATTTTTCAAAAAAATCTGTTGAACTATTAAAAGGTTTTGATGAAGTTTATTACCGTCTATTTAAAAATAAAAATGCCGATGAAATTGTGCAAAATTTATTATTAGATTTAAAACGTGTTTATGGTCGCAGTGGTTACGGTTTATTAACAATCAAAGATGCCGACACTTTCTTGGGTGAATTTCGTTTAAAGAAAAACGAAGATGATCTGCGCAATCAGCGTAAAGCCTGCGAAATTTCAGCAGCGGCGCATTTGTTAGCGATGAAATCAACCAAGCCTGGAGTTTCTGAACGACAAATTCAAGGTTTGATGACGAACGAATTTTATAAAAATGGATCTGCACGCGAAGGGTATGGTTTTATCGTAGCCAGCGGCAATAATGCGACAACGTTACATTATAATTTTAATGATCAAATTTGTGAAAATGGCGAATTATTATTAATTGATGCCGGTTGTGAATATAATTTTTATTCTGGCGATATCACCAGAACTTATCCTGTGAACGGAAAATTTTCTGTGGCTCAGAAAAAAGTTTACGAAGGTGTTTTAAAAATTCAAAAAGACATTATTAATTCAGTAAGGCCCGGAATTTACTTTAAAGATTTGCATGCGATGGGCACTGATATGCTGACGCAATTAATGCTTGATTTGGGTTTGGTCAGCGGACGCAAAGAAGATGTGATTTCTTCGCTTGAATATAAAAAATATTATCCACATGGCATCGGTCATTGGTTGGGTATGGATGTTCACGATGCGGGATTGTATTTTATCAAGGGCGAAGCTCGTCCCATCGAGGCCGGTATGGTTTTTACAATTGAACCAGGTTTGTATATTCCTGCAGGGGATAAATCAGCACCTGAAGAATATCGTGGCATCGGCATTCGTATCGAAGATAATATTTTAGTGACTGAAAAGGGTTGCGAAGTTTTAACCGCAGGAGTTCCTAAAGAAGTTTCTGAGATTGAAGCCGTTGTCGGAAAATTTTAAAAAATAATTTTTAAAATAGGTTTATGCTTTGTTCTTGAAGTAGGTTTTTAGATTTAAGATCTAAAAATCTACATTGTACCACCAGCGGTGCTTTGGGGTCATTTTCGTCAGTGAATAATTGCATTTCGACATAAAAATTTGAATTTGGATCTAAAAATATTTTAAGCTGTTTGATATCTTGGATATCTTTTTTAAAGCGAGTTTTCTCGTCTTTGACAAAATTTTGAACTTCAACTCGTGCAGGTTTTTTATATTTTAACAGAAATTTTTTAACAGCCAATGCATTTGTTTCAATAATATTTTTTTGTTCAGTCTGGTGCTTGAGTTTTTTATAAGAAATAAGCCCAATGGCTATGCCAATCAAAACGACGCACATTGTGCGAAAAAAATCTGCTATTTTCATATTATATAAACCTATGTGTAAGCCATTTTTTTTCGATGGCGATATCGGTTAATTCTTTTTCGGATTTAAATAATTTTTCGTCGCGGCTGGCGGCACTGACGGCCAATTTAATGTGTGTTGCGGATTCTAATAATTCAATATCACCTGACGAATTTCCACTGGCGAAAAAAGGATAAATTCCGTGCGTATGTTTTAATAAAGCATCGACTTTGCCTTGGCGATAGGTGATCGGCAACACGGGAGCGCCAGTAACCTTACCATTTGCGATTTCAGTTTCAACACCGATCACATTTTCGTTTTTTAATCCCAGTGCTCTTGCCCCTGGTTCGACGGCCCATTTGATCGATGCAGTTACAATAAAAATTTCGACATTATTTTTTAAAAACAAATCAATCAGTTTTTTTTGTTCTGCAAAAATAGGTTTTGGTACAATTTCTAAAAACGCTTTATCAGCCCAATCTCGCATTTGTTCAATGGATTTTCCTTCATTAATTTCAGCCAACCATACATACGCAGATCTGGGGTCATTGTTAATAATTTTTTTATCGAGGTATTCTTGATAAGGCTCCGCGGGCAACGGAACATGTTTGTGTTCTATTTGATATTGAAAAAAATTTTCACCAAGGTCTGTATCCCACAACGTGCCGTCGGCATCAAAGGCTGCAAATAATTTTTGATCAGAATTTTGTCGCAGATCAAAAATAGTTTTTTCAATCAACGTCCAGTACTCATTGGGAAAATTTTTATAATTCATAGTTGTTTTATATTAAGAGCTGAAATAACCTGTTGTCTATGAATAATGGCACAACATACCAGATCGCCCAGACTGAAGATCTGGAAAATATTTATACGTACGCCGAAGCTCAATTGAAAACAGAATTTCCTGATGATATGGAGCGCATGATTGCAATTTGGGAATCACGATTTCGCAAAGAAGCGTTGGAACATTATTTAAAATTAGGTTGGAGCTTTGTTGGTAAAAACTCAGAAAATAAAATCTGCGGATTTTTTTTAGGACAACCTCTTTTATTTTTTCAAGCACAAACACAAACTCTCTGGGTTGAATATATTTTGGCAGATGATTTAAAAATTAAATCTGAATTGGTCGACATTGCCTATAAACTTTCACGAGATAAACATTTTCAACAAGTCATTTTTCCTGAAAATGTACAGAATCTTGAATTTGAAAAACCAATTCAGTTTCAAAAAATCAAAGACCCTATGATTTGGGCGAAAACCACAAAATGAAAAACTTTTCATACATAACCCGAGCAGAAAATATCAAAAAATTAAAATCAGAAAAATTTGATTTATTAATTATCGGCGGTGGCATTACGGGCGCTGGCGTTGCAAGGGATGCATCTATGCGTGGATTAAAAGTCGGCTTGATTGAAGCCAGCGACTTTGCTTCGGGAACATCATCCAGATCCAGCAAGCTGGTTCACGGTGGCATTAGATATCTTGAAAACAAAGAATTTCACTTGGTTTTTGAAGCTTTGAATGAACGTACAAAATTATTTGAAATTGCACCGCATTTAGTTCATCCCCTTCGGTTCATGATCCCATTGTATAAATCAAGCCGTGTCGGAATGTTCTTAATGGGCTTGGGTATGATTCTGTATGATGCACTGGCCTTGTTTCAAGCTCCAGAATTGCATGAACGTTTAAATGCCGACGAATCAAAAAATAGAATGCCGATCCTGAACACAAAAGATCTTTTGGGATCTTATGTTTATTCAGATGCCTATATGGATGATGATCGATTGGTTCATGAAACATTACGTTCTGCAAACGAACACAATGCGATTTGTGTGAATTACGTCAAGGCCGATAAATCAAACCTAGAAAATAATAAAGTTTCGTCGATCGAAGCCATTGATCAAATCACCAACGAAAAATTTGAAATCAAAGCACATCATGTGATTTCAACTGTTGGCCCATGGACAGATCTGGTTGGTGAAAGTTTTGTCAGCGATTGGAAAAAATTATTGCGTCCGACAAAGGGAATTCATCTGACGTTTTCAAAAGAACGTATTCCATTATCAAGCGCAGTTGTCATGGCCGCTGAAAAAAGCACACGTATCGTTTTCGCAATTCCCAGACATGAAATGGTGATTGTCGGAACAACTGATACTGATTTTAAGGGTAATCCCACTGATGCAAAAGTCACAGCTGAAGATGTCAAATATTTGCTTGATATTGCAAATCAATATTTTCCAGGAGCTGATTTAAAACCGCAGGATATTATTTCAAGTTATGTTGGAGTCCGTCCGCTTGTGAAAGATGAATCTGATAACGAAGGCAAAACCAGTCGCGAACACACAATAAAACACGACGATCGCGGATTTACTTTTGTTGCGGGTGGAAAATACACAACGTACAGACTGATGTCTGAACAAATCGTTGATCAATGTTTAAAATTTTTCCCGTTTGAAAAAAAATCGATGTTATCAAAATGTGAAACAACAAAATCGTTAAATAAATATACAACGACAGATGAATTTGAAAATGCAGTTCAGTACGCAAATTCAGAACTTGAAAAAAAATTAGCCGCACGTTACGGAGCTGAAGCTAAAATTATTTTAGATCGATTCGGTTACACTGATAATTATTTACAGCTTGAGGCTTATCAAGCAATTCACACGACGATGTGCTTAAATGTGACTGACTTTTATTCCAGACGTGTTCATTTGGTATTAGCTGAAAAAGATCACGGGCTTTCAAAAATAAATGACATTGCAGAAATTTTTAAATCTGAATTAAAATTATCTGCGCAGCAAATCGAATCACAAAAAACAGATCTAAAAAATTATCTTGAAAGCGAATTGGGCTGGCGCAAATCTTTTAATTGCGAATATTTAAGCACTTGATGATTTTGGTTCAGCCATTTGATTATTTTCATTGGATTTTGAATTAAGCCCATTTGATCAAAAACATTTAATCTTAAAACAGATTTCCCCAAAAGCCCTGACAATGAACTGTAGGGATAATTTTCACATTTTTCAATAACGTTGGCATCAACAGGGTTTCTGTAAATATAGCGATACGTATTTATGTACTGAGTTTGATGTTTGATGGGTTCAACAAGGCTGTCATTTGCGTCCTGAATTCTTAATTTTTTTAGCAAAGCATCTGCAAAAAAATTTTCTTTTGAATCCGAAATCCGGAACAAAATATGAACATGGGTATCCATCATGACAAGAGCATGAATTTCAGCTTTGTATTCACAAGCGATTAAATTTATGTTCATACACAGAAAATCCCAATCAAGTGATTTAAAATAGCCCGTAGGTACAAATTCGAAATTGAGATGAAAATATTGATACGGAAATTTAAATTCAGAATAACGTAGCATAATATTTCTCCTTGGTTTTCTTGTTGGCGTAATTGCATAAAGCATTTTCTGGGCCAAGGTCTTGGTGTATTTTGATTGATGAATCTTAAGCTTGGATTGACTGATATTTCATATAAACTAAGAAAACAAAAAACCAACACGGAGGATTTTTATGTTAAAAGCAATTTTAGTAACGGTTTCTACAGTAATGTTAATGGGCACTTCTGCAATGGCGGCTGATGCAGGCTGTGGCTTAGGTGGAATGTTAATTAAATCAAACACAAAGTTAATGCAATTATTTGCAGTAACTACGAACGCATCATCTGGTTCGCAAACTTTTGGTATTACTTTTGGTACTTCAGGTTGTTCGGCAAGCGGTATCGTTCAAAATGATAAACAAATTCAATATTTTGTTGAAGTTAACCAAGCAGATTTAATACGTGAAATGGCACAAGGCCATGGCGAAAAATTATCAACATTAGCAGCGTTAAATGGTTGTATGTCACAAGACCAAATCACATCATTTAATACAAAAGCTCAATCAAATTTTAAAACAATCGTACCTGCTTCAAAAACAACTGCAGTTGACTTCGTAAATAATATGAAGTCTGCTTCTATTGCAAATGTATGCTCAGGAACATAGTTTAAAAATTAGCTTCAAAAAATTATTAGTAACAATACTGATTATCGGAAAAACCTCACTAACGTGGGGTTTTTCTGTTTCAAGTGTTGAAAAATACACTCAAATTGCAAAAGAAAAACAACTTTGGCAAAATCCTCAATGGATAAAGCTTGGCCATTATGAAAAAAATATTTTAGGGAATTATTCATCCGCTTTTCATCAAGGTCTTTTTCTGAGCGAAAAAGGCGATGTTTCGCCAGAATCTGAAATTTTAACAACGATTCAGGCTTTGTATTCGGAATCAGAACTACTAACGCAGAAACTAAAACGACATCCACAATGTCATTATGCAGCTCGTGCGAAATGGTTGAATCAAGTCTTGGGCGTTTCAGCAGGTGATATTTTGCCATGTATAGAACGTGCAGAATGGAAAAAAAAATTAAATTCAAAACGTGTTTCCATTATTTTTGCAGCCTCTGATTTAGGAAATGCTTCGTCAAGTTTTGGACACACATTTTTAAAATTAATAAATCCTGAAAATGCACAAAACAAAGATCTGATCGACTATGGCATCGATTATTCTGCAGAAACGGATGCCAGTGGCAGCGTGCTGTATGCATTAAAAGGTTTAGCAGGATTTTATCCAGGGCGCTTCGCGATGTTGCCGTACCACCAAAAAATTCGTGATTATATTAATTTAGATGGCCGAGACATCTGGGAATACAATTTAAATTTCACAGAACCTGAAGTTGATTTTTTAATTGATCATCTTTTAGAAATGGAAAATGCCAAGGCTCCGTATTATTTTTTCAGCGATAATTGTTCGTATCAAATTTTAAAAACGCTTGAAGTTGTTAGGCCAAATATAAATCTGGCGGACAGTTTTAAATATTTTGTAATTCCGATTGATACGATCAAAAAAATAAAAAATGAAACAGATTGGATTGGCGACGTTAAGTTTAAAAAATCATTAAAATCAGATTATCTGCACAGTTATTCGCAGTTAGGATCTTTACAAAAAAAGGCTTTAGACACTGCGGTTGAAAAACTAACAATTCCGCCTGATTTTGAATTGTCGAATTTAGAAAAAGCCCAAGTCTATGAAACAGCGACAAAATTTTATGCTGTTAAATCTTACCGGACGGGAAAAGATTCAGACGAAGAACAGTATAAACTTTCTAG
>CANBND010000063.1 GCA_947370945.1 Pseudobdellovibrionaceae bacterium
TGATAAGATTTAGTTGTCATCTTCGGTTATTTTATTTTCTGATTTGGCTTCAGCAGGAACCAGTTTCGATAGTAAATTTTCGATTTTTAAAATTCGCTCACTGGATTCGTCGGCATAAAAAGTCAGCTTAGGTAAATACTTCATTTGAATTTTTTGATTAATAGCTTGCTGCATTTCTGGAGCCCACGCTTGTAAAATCTCAAGCGATAAATCCAAATCATCGACGTTTACTTTTTCGTCTAAATTTAAATTCAATAAACTGATATACACGCGTGCTTGACGCAAATCTGGCGGGATTTGTACGCGACCAATTGTGATCAGTCCTGGAAGTTCTGGCTGTAATTTTTGAATAATGAACGAAGAAATCACAGACTGAACTTCTTTTTCGACGCGCGCAGCTCGGCGCCCGTCTTCATTCATATTTTTTTTAGGCTGATCTTTTTTCATTACAACGGAGTCATCTCGCGCGCGACTTCTTCTTTGATAAATGATTCGATCGTATCACCATTTTTAATGTCAGTGAAATCCTCGATACCAATACCGCATTCGAAACCTTCGACAACGTCTTTAACGTCATCTTTGAAACGCTTTAATGATGAAACCTTGCCTTCGTGAACAATCTTGCCACCACGGACTAAACGCAACATATGTGAACGTTGAATTTTACCCATCGTTACAAAACAACCTGCGATTAAACCAATCTTCGGCACGCTGAATGTATTACGAACTTCGGCAGAACCCATGGCTTTTTCAACCAAGTGCGGAGTCAACATTCCTTGCATTGCTTTACGAAGCTCGTCGACCATCTCGTAAACAATCGAATAATTTCTAACGTCGACACCGATTTGTTTCGCTTTTGCCGCAGCATTACTATCAGGCTTTACGTTAAAACCAATAACAATACCTTTTGCCGTGTGCGCCAACATCACATCTGTTTCAGTGATCGGGCCCACTGCCGAATGAATAATTTTATTTTTAACTTCTTTCGAAGTTAATTTATTAATTAAACCCGTGATTGCCTCTAGTGATCCGTGAACATCTGATTTCAATACGATATTAAAATCTTTCACATCACCTTGAGTCACCTTGGCGAATAATTCCTCAAGCGTTACTTTTTTCTGCTGTCCGATAGCTGCAAGCGCTGCCGTTTTTCGGATCTGAACAACTTCTTCAGCCGTTTTTTCATCGGCAACAATATCAAAACGATCGCCTGCACCTGGAACACCTTCAAGACCTAAAACTTCGGCCGGTAAGCCTGGCGTAACTCGGTCGATTTTTTCACCCTTGTCATTAACTAATGATTTAACTTTTCCTTTTAATGTTCCCGCAACGATGTATTGACCGACTTTAACATGACCGTCTTTCACTAAAATTGTAGCGACCGGGCCTTTGCCTTTTTCAAGCTTGGCTTCGATGACAATTCCAGTTCCTGAACGTTCAGGGTTTGCTTTTAATTCAGCGACTTCAGATAATAATTTAACATTTTCTAATAATTCTTTGATACCTGTTTTTTTCAAAGCCGATACTTCACAGAAAATTGTAGTACCGCCCCATTCCTCAGGGACAATTTCAAATTCTGTCAGCTGTTGTTTGATTCGATCAGGATTCGCACCAGGCTTATCCATTTTATTCACAGCGATGATCATCGGCACGCCCGCAGCTTTGGCATGATTAATCGCCTCGGCCGTTTGTGGCATCATTCCGTCATCAGCAGCAACAACAATAATAACAATATCAGTGGCATTCGCACCACGAGCACGCATCGCTGTAAAAGCTTCGTGTCCCGGAGTATCCAAGAACGTCAGTAAACTTCCGTCTTCAGTTTTTACAGAGTATGCACCAATGTGTTGAGTGATTCCACCGGCTTCACCGCTGGCAACATTGGCATTACGGATACAATCCAATAACGAAGTTTTTCCGTGATCGACGTGACCCATAACTGTAATCACTGGTGGACGAATAATTTGTTCTGCATCTAAATTACCAAACGCAGTTTCTACAGCTCGTTCCTCGGCTGTTTTAAATACGTTTTGCGCTTCCCAACCGAATTCAGTGATTGTTAAAGCTATCGTATCAAAATCAAGGTCCGTCGTCATGTTGGCCATGACTCCGCTTTTCATTAATATTTTAATTAACTGAGTCGCTTTTATACCCATTTCACTGGCAACGTCACTCAGTTTCATTTTTCCATTTACTTTTAAAACACGCTTTGATGCCTTCGGCGTAGTAACTTCTGTTTTTTGCGAATTACGATTTAAAATAATTTGTTTTTTCTTTGGCTGGAAAACCATTTCACGCTTACGAAACTCAACAGCATTAAAGCTTGTTAAAATTTCCGCTTGTTCTTTTTCCTTCGCCGACAAGCCACCTGTCGCAGGCGTCATATTCTTTTTAGCTTTTTTATCAAAATCACGTTTTGCATCGTTATTATAATCAACAAAACCAGGCTCTGGAATCACCGCCGCAGCAACGAAACCCGGTCTGATATTTCGACCACTTGTTACTGCTCCACCAGGACGCTGAGCTCCGAAACCACCCGGAGCTGCAGGTCTTTGACCTTGAAAGCCACCACCCGGAGCGCGAGGGCCACTCATTGGACGATTTTGATTGTAACCGCCTTGCTGAGAACCCGGAGGCGCTTGCACGCGGCTTAAATCCATACGTCCAATAATATTTCTTTTTACATTTGTTGTACTTGAAATTCCACTATCGCCAATAGCAACTTCTTTTTTACGAGAAGGTACTGGCGCTCCTGCAACAGATGTTGGCGCTGATGTATCGATAATTTTAATTGGTTCCGCAGTTGTCACAGTTGCCGCCACTGATGGAGCAACTACGGTTGCTACTTTCGGAGCTTCAATAATTGGAGCGACAATAACTTCAGGCGCCATCGCAACTTCGGGTTTTGAAATCACTTTCGCTTTACCATCAGAAACTGGCTCAACTTCTTTTGTCTTACGACGGATCACAGATCCCGCCGGAGCTGCCGCAACAACAGGAGCCGCAGCTTCAACTTCAGCTTTCTTCACGACTGCTTTCGCTGTTTTATTTTCAGCTTGAGGAATTGGCTTTGAAGCTGCCTTCGCAGATGCTTTTTCTGCAGTGCTAGATTTTGCAACAGCAGTTTTTGGAGCTGCCGCTTTTTTTGCGACAGTTTTTTTAGGCTTTTCATCACCAGTGCCTACTGCCGGTCCAGATAATTTGACCTTAATGACAGATAATGTATCTGGATCTAATTCAGCCATGTGATTTTTCACAGGAAGTTGCCACTCTTTAATTTTATCCATTAATGCTAATGGGGTCATGCCGACTTCTTTTGCGAATTCAAAAACTTTTGGGTTACTCACGCGTATTTTGTCCTTACTTACTAATTGCTAACTTTATTTAACTATCTAATTATTAAAAATCAGATCACGATTCAACAGTTCACGTTCAAAAAAATTATTCTGCAGCATTCAACTTTGATAATTCAGCTTTTAATTGCTGTTCAGCTTTTGATTTCGCAGAAAAATTTTCTTTATTTTCTTTCATCAACGCCGCTTGCGGAGATTGAGGAACTGCAACGCCATCATCTTTATACTTCTTAACAAGATTCGCAGCCTCAGTAATTAATTTCTGAGCCTTGTCCGGATCATCGTATCCAGGAATTGTCATGATTTCTTCAACTTTTGCCGTTGATAATGATTGGAACGATCCAAAACCAGATTGCAAAATATTTTGCGCCATCGTTTCAGACATATTCGGAATCAACATCAAATTAAAAATTGATTCAGCTGTACGCGCCTGCGTCGCTGTTGCAGAAATAATATCTAATTTCCAACCTGTTAATTTGGCTGCTAAACGAACGTTCTGACCACGTTTACCAATCGCAAGACTAAGCTGAGAATCTGGAACAACGATTTCCATTTCTTTATTTTCTTCGTCCATAAAAACTTTTGCAATTTCAGCCGGAGCCAAAGCATTACATGCAAAGCGAGTGATATCTTCGTTCCATAATACAATATCAATTTTTTCGCCGCGAAGTTCTTGCACGATATTTTGAACACGAGAACCTTTCATGCCAACACAAGCACCGACTGGATCAACAGAATTATCTTTTGTTGTCACAGCAATTTTAGCACGTTGCCCTGGTTCACGAGCCGCTGACATAATTTCAACAACACCGTCATAAATTTCAGGAACTTCCATTTCAAATAATTTAACTAAATAACGTTCATCTGCACGAGACATGATAATTTGCGGACCACGTGTCGTTTGACGAACTTCTGACAAATAACCTTGAATGCGATCTCCTGGTTTAAAAACTTCTCCTGGAATTTGTTCGCGCGGCGGAATGTGTGCTTCGGTACGGCCCAAATCCACAACGATAGCACCTTTTTCAACTCGACGAGCAATGCCTGATGCGACTTCACCCTTACGCTGTTCAAATTCAGCAAAAATAATATCACGTTCAGCATCACGAACTTTTTGTAAAATAATTTGTTTTGCAGATTGAGCCGCAATACGACCCAAATCACTAGATTCTAATTTGATACCGATCGAATCATCCAACTGAGCACCTGGATCAAGTTTTAAAGCTTCATCCATTGGAATTTCAACTTCTTCGTCAATAAATTTTTCACGAGTGACAACTTCTTTAAACTCATACAATTCCACTTCGCCAGTTTCTTCGTTATACTGCGCTTCGATTTCGCGGTACGTACCAAATTTTTTACGAGCAGCCATCAACATCGCTTGCTTTACAGCATCGATAATAATTGCCTTATCAATACCCTTATCTTTACCCACTTGGTCGATCACTTTTGCTAAATCTGAAAATGTATTTTCTGCCATAATTCCCTCTGTGTAATTAAATTAAATCTTTAAATCTAAACTTTTCTATTTTTTCTTTTTCTTTGCCTTTTTAGGTGTGTTATTTTTTGATTTTGGGCTCAGGTCTTTTTTTGTGTGATTTGTTTTCATTTCAAAAACAAGCTTTGCTTTTTCAATCACAGAAATCGGAATTCTTATTTTTTCGCCACGAATATCAAAAACTAAAACCTCATTATCAACGGCTTCTAATATTTCGTCGAATTTTTTCATCGATAAAATACCTTTGCCTACGGCACCCAAGGTGCTCAGACTTTGATTCAACTGAATAAAAACTTTTTTACCTACGACTTTTTCAAAATGCATTTTTGATTTTAAAACACGATCCAACCCTGGACTTGAGACTTCCAGATTATACATTCCGCCAGGAATGACGTCTTCGACGTCTAAAAGTAAATTCATACCTTTTGAAACATTCGAACAATCTTCGATTCCGATGCCAGATTCTTTATCGATATACACACGAAGAACGCGAGCCGTACCTGCACCGATCATTTCCAGATCATAAAGTTCGCAACCCTCACGAAGTGAAACTTCAGAGGCAATTTTTTGAATTTTTTCGAGCCAAGATTCCAAATTAAGTCCTTATTATGTTTAGTCTATATCAATGCTTTAACAAATACGTTTTGCACAAAAAAAAATTGGACCACTGGCCCAATTCGTTTGCAGACTATCAAAGATGATTTTGTAAATCAACCGCTCAATTCGTTTCCAATTCGGGCTCTGGACTTAATTGTATTTAATTGCAATTAATCAGCTCGAAAATCCATAACCAACGCATCGGAACCATCTGAATAATATTTTTTGCGAATTCTGACTGTTTTAAAGCCACATTTCTGATATAAAGCTATCGCTCGATCATTTTTGGCGTGAACTTCCAATGTTATCAATTTTGACATAGCGCCGCAATCAGACAAAAACTGAAGCAATAGTTTTTCAGAACGACCTTGTTTTTGAAACTGTTCAGCAGTGCCTAGCGCCAATATTTCAGTGAACTCTGAATTGCATTGGTAGCAAATCATCGAACACAATTCATCAGAATCTGTTTTCAAAAATACAAATTTGTATTTTTGAACAGCTTCATCAATCGCTATTTCAGACCAATTCATAAAGGCTGGTGAAATTTTTGACGTTTGCGTGACGATGTCAGAAAATAGTTTTTTAATTTGATCTGAGTTCATCAATTTTTGCGATATAGCCGTATTTACGTTTTAAAATATCTGTCCAAGATTTATAACGCTCTAATTGATTGATATGTTTTTCTTTAAACTGAATAAATTTTTTAATCTTTAAAAACTTCTGCTGCTCTTTACTGGCTGCTTTTAATTGCAGGTCATCCGAAATTTGGAAATCTAAACTTTGAACTTCCAAATCACACAGCTGATACAAAACATATTCTTGCAATTCATTCTGCACCAACGACAAAAGCTGTTCAGACTTAATTTCTTTTTTCAATTTTAAATAGTTTTTAAAATCAAACATCGTCACAGTTTCTTTGTTGATTTCAAATAAAACCTGATTCACTAAAATAACTTCTTTGGATTCTTCAGCAAAACTGGCTGCAGATAATAAGGATAAAAATATTAAAAATAATTTCATTATAAATGATTAGAGCAAACCTGACTATAAATGAAAAGGGCTAACTTCAACAGTTAGCCCTTTTCAAACACAGTTTTAAATTATATTTTGAATTTAAAAATTTACGCGTGCGACAAGACTCGTGATATAATACTGGGCTTTCTCAGGTAAAACAGCGCCTCCAACAGATGATCCATTGATTCTGCTGGACATATTGAACATGTATTTCATATCAACGCCGACAGACATTTTATCGTTAAATTCCAAATCAACACCCGCGATAACACCTAAATCGATCGCATGTGATGTTCCAAATTCAGTTCCAGCAGCGCCATATGTCGTCGGTGTCGTTGCTGAATAGCTACGATAAGAGTATGAAACTAATCCACCCAAAACAGGACGAACAAAACCGCTTAACAGTTGATATTTTGCAGCCAGCATTCCTTGGTATTGATTCATTTCAAAATCGGCCAAACGAACAAAGTTATTCGTATCTAAATAACTTGCGCCCAAAATTCCATAGTTTGAAAATAAAAAGCCGCCCTCAACCAAGAAATAATCATAACGTGTACCGAATGCTGCACCCAAAGAATAATTTCCCTGAATCGCTTTGATATCTGGATACTGCGCAATACCGGCAACGCCAGCGAAATATTTTTGCTGCAACATCGGAGTAACTGCTTTTTCATTTTCGTCTAAAGCGGCACGCATTTCTTCGCGAACAGCATCACGCGATAGTGTTTCATTTTGCTGGATAACGATCGGCTGAGGTTGAATTTGAGTCGCTGGAGCTTGAACTGGTTGTACGGTTGCAGATTGAGCAGCAGCAGGTTGAGTTTGTGAATTTTGTAACGTATCAAATTTGTCACCGAATAAAACAGCGGCGCGTTTCTTTTCGTCTTCCATACGACTTTGTTCTAATTTTTCAACGATTTTTGATTCTGTTCGCATTTCTTCGTCTTGACGGTTGCGACGAATGTTGTCGGCTCTTGAATCTGATAATGGCGAGGCTTCAACAACAGTTGTAGGTTGCTTCTGAACAGCTTGCTGCTGAGGCACAATCACCGTTTGAGTAACCACTGCATTTCGTGAAGTGTGCTGATTTGCAACCGGAGCAGCCATTTGATCGATGTCGCTATCAACATCAGATGACAATGTCTCTGACTGAACAGTTGATTGCGCTTGCGCGAAAGAGGCATTCGTTAAAAGCGCCAACAAACCCACACATATAAATAGCTTCAAATTCGTTTTCATAAGAACTCCCGATTAATTATTTTGTTTATTACGATTAAAGCAATTAGCAACCTGAGTGCCAACTTTTGTCGCTTTTTAAAAGCCCCCTGCAAAGTAGGTAACCATTTGATTTAGTTCAGAAACAGTCACCGCAAGAAAAAAGTGATATTTGGTCTACGATTGAAAAAGTGACAACCTTTAGGTCAGGCAATGAAAAAAATACTTGAAATGATTTCGGCAACTTCATATATTGTTCGTCTATCTGAATTGATTTTTTTATCAAAGTGGCTCGGTGGTGGAATTGGTAGACGCGCTGGATTCAAAATCCAGTATCTTCACGGGTGTGCGAGTTCGATTCTCGCCCGAGCCACCATTATATTTTTATTTTTAAAATTTCTGTTCCCCGAACGTTACCTACAATTTCAAATTTTAAATCCAGCTCCGCAGCTAATTGATCCATTTCCCAATCCAATCCATGGTCTTTCAGAGATCTTAATAAAACAAAAGCAATGCCACTTCCTGCGAGCGAATGTTTAATGAACTTTAAAAGGTTTATAAAATCTGAATCTATATAAAATCTGCAGCGATTTTTAAATTCTGAAGGCGATAACTTACCTTGGCCAACTTTAAAATACGGCGGATTACAAACGATCAGATCGTATTTCGATTTGAAATTATTGTCGTTCGCAAGAGCTTCGTAATTCGAGTTAACAAAATTCAAATCCATATTTTTTTGATTTATATTCTTATATAATTCATTTTTATTTTTTACAAAATGACTTTCGTAAATATTTTGCACTTCGATAAAATCAGTTAGGATTGGCAGATTTATTTTGTTTTCATTCAAATGAAATAATAAATCCATACCTATAATTCCGCACCCCGCGCATAGATCAGCGATTTGATTTGTTTCTTGGTTAAGATTTTTTTGCAACCAATCAAAAACGAATTGTGCCAAAAAAACAGAATCATGCGAAAAATGATACTCTTCAGGTTGAGAATAGTGAAATGTGTATTTGTGATTAATCGACGATGACATCATTTACAGTAATTTTAAAAAATCATCAAATTTAACGGGTTTTGAAAATAAAAAACCTTGTCCGTAATCAGAACCCAAATCCGTCATCAATTCGACTTCGGCTGCGGTTTCAAGACCTTCTGTAATGACTTTTAAATTTAATTGTTTGGCTAAATATAAAATTGATTTTACAACGGCTAGCGTTTTTTTATCTTTAAATAAATTCATCACAAAAGATCTGTCGATTTTTAAATAATCAATCGGCATATCCGCCAAATACTGTAAACTTGAAAAACCTGTGCCGAAATCATCCAATGAAATTTCAAAACCAATTTCACGCAATTGGTTTAAAATATTTGTTAATGTTGCGCTTTCCATCATAACACGTTCGATAATTTCAATTTTAAAATGTTTGGGATTAATTTGATGCTTTTCGACCAAAGATTTAATCGTTGAGACAAATTCATGATGAAGAAATTGTCGACCTGAAACGTTAATGCTAATTGAAAATGGTGTTTTTGTTTTTTCTTGAATTTTTTTTGAATCCGCAAAACACTGTTCAAATATCCAGTACCCGATAGGAACAATCATCGACGAGTTCTCCATAATATCAATGAATTTTCCTGGCGAGATCATACCTTGTTTGGGACTTTCCCAGCGTATCAAAGCTTCGGAGCCAATAATTTTTTTTGTTTTCAAATCCACAATAGGCTGATGAAACAAAATAAATTCTTTATTTTTATAGGCTTCAAAAATTTCATTTTCATATTTTATTTTTTCGAGCGCATCGTTGTTCTTATCAACGGGTTGCACACGAGCATAAGCGTCACCGCCACCAGAATGGTTTAAACGCCTGATTCGCTCCATAAGAATTTTAACAATGAGTTGCACAATTGAATTCGATGCATTTATTTTTTCAAGCAACTGTTCTTTTTGAATTTCGTGTAAAGATACATCACCCAACGCACGTGCAGAGGCTGATCTGACGTTCGAATCAATCAGAGCCATTTCACCGAATAATTCACCTTGGCCCAAGACTGTCAGTGATGTTTCGATATGGTTTTTATTGGTGTAAAAAATTTCAATTTGTCCAGATTCAATTAAATAAGCTGTGTCGGCTTTTTCGCCCTGACGAAAAACAATTTCATTTTTTTTGATATCCATGGTCCAATCTTAGAGTGAGTGAAGTTGAAAAACAAGACCTGAAAAACAAAGTCGTCCGTCAGGATGTTGAAAAAACACATCCCTGTCAAAAATGCGGGGCCTGCTGCGCCAGTTTTCGTGTTTCGTTTTATTGGATCGAAGCGGAAAGTTATATTGAAAATTCAGTGCCGCAAAAATTTATCGAAGACCTTGATTTAAATACTCGTTGTATGAAAGGCACCAGTCATAAACACCAACCAAAATGCGCGGCGCTTTCAGGTCGCGTCGGCGAAAATGTCGGCTGTACCATTTATAATAATCGCCCAAGCCCCTGCAGAAATTTTAAAGCTTCGTACGAGTCCGGATACCAAGAAATTCGTTGCGATGAAGCCCGATCAAAACATGGCCTGAAGCCTTTGACAAAATTAGAATGGAAATAACTATTTTTTTATTGCTGCGATTTTACTTTTTAAAACCTTAGACGCCATCGCATAACCACCATCGCCGCCATCAATATAATGGATATGATTTTTTGTTGAGCGCATAAAACAAGTCATCAGGGCCTCTTTTGAAGAATGAATTCCGTAAAGAATCTGACCGCTTCGCTCAAGCTGCTCAAGATAAATGATGAGTTTGTTTTTTTGATCTGAACTAATATCGATGACCATTTTTAAACTTTCATCAAATTTGATGTAATCCGTGTTGCTTGATAATTCATCCAAATATTTCGAAACTATTGAATCTGGTTTTTGAATTTGCCCGCGCACAATTAATGTTAACGCGTACAATTTTAACAATGTTAAATAATATGATATTTTTTGAAAAAGCCCAGATGTCTTTGCCTTAATTTCTTTGATTAAATGTACGGGCGGCCAAGCTAAAGATAATTTATCGGGTCTTACGGGTTGCATTTCTGGAACAATGGATTGGATTTTTAAAATAATTTCTTTAAATAAATTTTTATCTTTCATGTGTTGAGATTTAATTAATAGCGACAGCATTTCTCCGCTTTGAGATTGAATCGGATTCCATCGACATTCTAATCCTTCATGACTGCCCACCGCTGAAGTTGCATCAGAGATTAAAAAGGCATCAGACATTTTTGTCAAATTTTCGGCCAACGTCAAACCTTCACCAATGGCCGTGGCCATGTATGTTTCGTTCGCTAATTTCATTTTTGCCAGAAAAATATTTTTATTCTGTTTTAAAATTTCGTGCATAGGAATAATCGCAATCCGCAAATCTAAATTAAACTCATCACGTGCTTTTTTTCGACTGTATGACAGGGCTTCTGAAACTTTAACTTTATAGCTTTCGGGAATAAACAGCGTTGCGCCGTCACCACCAAAAATAGCAGGAATATCAACTCCGCGACACGCATTCTCTGTAGCAATAATTGTTGTGACACCAGCGACATTGACGTCTTTGTAATTCCCAGAATCAATGGCCTTTGTTGAACCTTTAATGTCAGTGACGATAACGCACCAGTTTTCTGGCACTGCACAATAAAAATTGATATCTGTCATATCCGAAATCTGATGAAATGCTTTTAGATTTTTATAAAACAATTCAGACATTATTTTCCTAAATCAAAAATAAGCGCTCGCGTATTTTTTTGAACTTCAAATTTTAAATCTTGAGATTGTTCGATCGCCACAGAATCACCCGCTAACAAATTAAAATTTTCAGCCGAGATTTCACCATCAATCACTTGAATAAAAATATTTCCGCTACGGTTTGGTTTGAATTCCATTTTTTTATTTTCTGCAGATTCTAATAAATAGAGATCCGCATCTGAGTCAATACGAAGACCACCACGCTGTCCTTTTTCTGTGGCTAATGGTGTTAATCCATTTACTTTTTCAATAGTTTCAATTTTTAAATCTTGATATCTGGGTTGTAAATTTTGCTGGTTCGGCTCGATCCAGATTTGTAATAATTTGAGATCTTGATCCTGTAAATCATTAAATTCACTGTGGCGAATACCGGTGCCGGCCGACATCATTTGAATTTCACCAGGACTGATTGTCGCGACCGAGCCCAAAGTATCTTTGTGTTTTAATCTGCCGTTAGTGACGAATGTGACAATTTCCATATTATCATGGCCGTGCATTCCGAAACCCTGCCCTGCCGAAATAATATCCTGATTGATGACTCTGAGCGGACCGAAACCCATATTCGTCGGATCGTAATATGAGCCAAATGAAAAAGTGTGTTTGGCATTTAACCAATCGTTTTTAAAACCACCTCGATCAACGGATTTTCGAATATTTATATTTTTTTTCATACATACACCTTAAATAAAAAACGGACTTTTTTCAAAGTCCGTTTTAATAACTGATCTAATTATCAATAAAAACTATTACTTCATGTTAGTTTTGATCCAAGAAAGTCCTGCGCTGACTTTTGAATAAATTCCGTATTTATTTGCACGAGCACAACCTTCACCCCAGCTGACAACTCCAGCTAAAACTGTTTCGCCACTTGCGTTTGTCACAACCAATGGTCCACCGCTGTCACCTTGGCAAGAATCTTTGCCACCAGATTTTAAACCGGCGCACAACATTGTGTCTGTGATATCACCAGCATAAGCGGATTTATCATTACACGCTGTTTTTGATACTAATGGCACACTCACTTTTTGTAAAAGATCTGGTAACGTCTGACTTCCTTCGTTTAAAGTTCCCCAGCCTGCAGTGATTGCCATAATTTGTGCTGCGGCCGTATCATTTTCTTCTGAAACTGCAATTTCAACTTCATTTAAAGCCACTGGTTTGTATGAAGAATTTTGCGCTAACTGAATTAATGCAAAATCTGAGTCCATCGTGCTTGAATTATATTTTTCGTGCGCAATAATTTTTACGGGCTTGATTTTTTCAACGCCAGCTGTATTTTTTTGATCAAGCATTCCGATCCAGACTTCATCAACAGATCCACCCTTTACACAATGAGCTGCTGTTAATACCCAATTTGAAGCGATCAAAGAACCACCGCAAAAATGACCGAAGCTGCCCGTACGTAATGAAACAATATACGGAAATTCACCTTGTACTGCGTTTTGTCCGCCAACAATTTTTGGCGTCATGACTGTTTTTTCAAATGTTTTTGAGCTTGCAGAAAAACTTATCGTAGAAACCAGAGCGATCGTCATCCAAATTGACTTTTTCATAGGAACTCCCCCTCAGAAGTTACATTCTTATCCGTAAGAATGTGTTGTTATTTGTGCAGTAAGCATTTCGCAAATTGCACAAAAGGGCGAGACTTTAATATGGTTCCAATTTGAATCTGTCCGAAGGTCTGGGTTTAAAATCCGAGTTTTTTAAGTTCTTCGTACAAAGGTGAATTTAAAATATATGTTCCGTAGTTAATCCCTGTTTTTAAAGGCTGTCCCGTGGCCTGATCAATATCGTTCATACCACCATCATGAATGCCGACAATTTTTAATGTCAGCACATTAATGATCGAAGCACCGCTGCTGCCGGGTCGAGTGTCGCATTGATGCTGTATGAACGAACCCGGAATTTCAGGATGAACAACATATTCTATACCACAAGATTTCGACCATTGAAGAACTTCGCCCATTGGGTGCGAAAAAATTGTCACAGTATCACCGCTTGCGGCTCGGCGAGTTGTATCTGGCAAAATAAATTCTTCCGGATAAGGACTGACTTTTAAAATTGCGAAGTCATAACCAGTTTCATCATTTTTCATTGCGGCAACAACTTCAGTGCATTTAGATTTCATGAATGGAGTTACATTTTCACGATAACCAAAATGAACCTCGGAAATGGTCGTACTCGCATCGCCGCCCATATTACAATCGGGTCGAGATGTTACAGTTTCAGTTGCGCCTACACAATGCCCTGCCGTAATAACATAGCCACGACCTAAATGTGTGCCCGTGCAACCGTAATAAGAATCAGTAATTTTTCCGTCTTGATCTTTTTCGGAAAACTGAATGGCACCAACTGCATTTACAATTTTTTGATATTTCAAAGGTATATTCGAAGCTGAAGCGTCAACAATCAGCAAATCATTATCGCCAATAATTTTCTCGGTCTTGGCCTTAGACAATGCGGTTACTGAAACTGACAAAAAAAGTGCTGCAATCAAAAAATTTTTCAAAATGTATCCCCTCATTATGACTTTAAATTCGTTTGAGATTTTTTTATAAGAGGAGAGCTTGCAGATCAATATTTATTATTGATCTGGTGACTGATTTCTGAAGAAAACTTAAATACTTATTTTTTCAGGCAAACCCATGCGGTTATTTATAGCAGCCAGATCGATTTCAACAGCCCTGAGTGCTATTGAACCATGTTGCCAAATATCGGGCGTTATTTTTACTTTTGATCCATACAACGCATCACCCAAAATTGGAAATCC
>CANBND010000064.1 GCA_947370945.1 Pseudobdellovibrionaceae bacterium
CAGGTTCATTACTTGTGGGTAATGGTACAGGTGCAGTCAGCGCATTAGCCGGCGGAACAACAGGCAATGTGATTTACGCAACCAGTGCAACAGCATGGGCATCAGGTACTCCGAATACAGCGGGCCTTGTTGATTTAGGTTCAGCGCAATCGATCGCGGGCAATAAAACATTTTCAAATAACGTGAAGATGGCATCGAACACGGCCTTATTTCAAATGCAAGACAGTGGTTCGAATACAATCAGTATGAAAGCACCACCTGCAGTAACAACGTCATACACAATGACATGGCCGGCAGCAGTGGCGGCATCAAATGGTTATGTGTTAGCTTCTGATACTTTGGGTAATTTATCTTGGGTTTCTGCAACATCAGGTTCGGTGACTTCAGTCACCGCCGCAGCAACAGCAAATAACCCAATCACAGTTGGTGGAACAGCATCAGCTCCGACGATTGATATTACAAAAGCAACTGCAGCGGTAAACGGATATTTAACATCATCCGATTTTTCAATCTTTACTGCGAAACAAGCCGGCTCATCTGAATTAACAGCGATCGCCGCCTTGGGTGCAGGCCCAGGTTTCATTCGTAAAACAGCAGCGAATACATATTCAATGATTGCATCGATCGACGTTTCAACATCAGTGACAGGAACATTACCAGTTGCCAATGGCGGAACAGGTGCCGCGACATTCACAGCGAATTCAGTTTTATTAGGTAACGGCACAGGCGCAGTTACAGCTGCAGGAGCTATGACGAACGGTCAAATGTTGATTGGATCAACAGGAGTTGCTCCGGTGGTTGCAACTGTGGGTTCATCAAATGGTATTTCGTTAACAACAGGTGCAGGAACATTTTCAATCGGAACAAATGCAACGACAGCAACAGGTAATAACACACTTGCAATGCGTGATGGTGCGGGTGTGGTGAACGCAAACGGAGTGGGTTTTACGAACACAGGAACTGTTACAATTTCTGCGGGAACAGCGTCAGCGACGTACGGTTTAACATTGCCGGTGGCTCAAGGTGCTGTGAACACCGTCTTAAAAAATAACGGAGCCGGTGTATTAACATGGGCTTCATCTGCGATTGCTTCGATTGATTTAACAACAGGTGTTTCTGGAATTTTACCAGTCGCCAACGGTGGTACTGGGATCACAGCAACAGGTGCAAATGGTAACGTGATGTATGTGACAGGCGGAGCCTTTTCAACAGCAACTCCTGATGCAGCGAACTTAGTTGACAAATCTTCAGCGCAAACAATCGCAGGCGCAAAAACATTTTCAAATAACGTCGTAATGGGCTCACCGACTGCATTATTTCAATTAACTGATAACACAACAAACACAATCAGTATGCGCGCACCAGCGACAGTAACGTCCTACACAATGACATGGCCGAATGCTGTGGGCAGTGCTGGCCAATTATTAACAACCAGTGCAGCCGGTGTATTGTCTTGGACAAATGCAGCAGCGGGTACAGTGACATCCGTAACAGGTACAGCTCCGATCAGCGTTGCGACAGGAACAACTACGCCGGTGATTTCAATGGCCCAAGCCACAGCAGGTGTTGATGGATATCTATCCAGTTCGGATTTTTCAACATTCACAAATAAATTAAACACAAATTTTTCAAACGTGAGTGGAACATTGGGTTTAGCCAATGGTGGTACGGGCGCAGCAACAGCGGCCGCAGCGCGAACAAATTTACAATTGTCATCAGCAGATTCTGTGACGTTCACAGGATTAACAGTTTCTGGAGTGAACGGAAATACACTTGTTAAATCGAGTGGTACGGGATTATTTTCAAACGCGACATCAACTGATGTGACAAATTTATTAGGTTTTGTACCGGGTTCAATTTCAACAATCACAGTCGGCACAGGAATGACAGGTGGTGGATCAACATCAACAGTGAACGTCGGAGTGAATGCAGAGTTACAAGGTTTATCAGCAGTAGCATCGAATGGTTTTGTTCGCAGAACAGCTGCTGGAACATATTCATCAGTTGCAAGTGTTGATTTAACATCGCAAGTGACAGGGCTTCTTCCTGGATCAAATATAGCGAATAATTCAATCACCAGTGCAATGATAGTTAATAGCACAATAACATCAGCTGATATTGCGATAGCTACGATTGATTTTAGTAATATTGCTTCGAATGGTGCTACATCAGGGCAGATCATAAAATGGAATGGATCAGCATGGGTCGCAAGTAGTGATTTGACAGGAACAAATTCGGTAACGAGCGTGACTGCGGCAGCAACAGCAAATAATCCAATTGTTATCGCCGGAACAGCAGCGGCTCCGACGATTGATATTGCAAAAGCAACAGCCGCAGCAAATGGATATTTAACGTCATCTGATTTTTCAACATTCAGCGGAAAACAATCGGGCTCATCTGAGTTAACGGGTCTTGCCGCATTATCATCGAATGGTTTTGTTCGCAGAACTGCTGCAGGTACGTATTCAAGTGTTGCTAGTATAGATTTAACATCGCAAGTGACAGGGCTTCTTCCGGGATCAAATATAGCGAATAATTCAATCACCAGTGCGATGATAGTTAATAGCACAATAACATCTGCGGATATTGCATCGGCGACGATTGATTTTTCAAATATCGCTGCCAACGGAGCAAGTACAGGACAGATTATCAAATGGAATGGATCAGCTTGGGTTGCGAGTAGTGATTTAACAGGAACAAATTCAGTCACAAGCGTGGCAGCAGCAAGTACGGCGAATAATCCAATCACAATTGGTGGAACAGCCTCGGCGCCAACGATTGATATTCCAGTGGCAACAAATACTGTGAACGGATATTTATCATCAACAGATCGTTCAACGTTCAACGGAAAACAAGCCGGATCAACAGAATTAACTGCGATCGCCGCATTGGGCGCAGGTCCAGGCTTTGTTCGTAAATTAGCATCGAATTCGTATTCGATGGTTGCATCAATTGATGTGACGACGCAAATTACGGGTGCAGTACCAGCGGGTAACGGTGGAACTGGTCAATCAAGTTATACGACGGGTGATTTATTGTATGCTTCGTCGTCATCGGCACTTTCGAAATTAGCAGCCACAACGGCGGGTTATGTTTTACAAAGTAACGGAGCATCCACAGCTCCGACATGGACGAGTGTTTTGAATATGCCGCTCGGTTCAGTGACGGCACCATCGTATTCTTTTACCGGAGATGCAAATACAGGGATTTACAGTCCTGGAGCAGATCAATTGGCAATGACAACAGGTGGAACTCAACGAGTTGTTGTCAGTGCTGCGGGTGATGTCGGTGTGGGTGGTGCTTCAAATGCAAATTCAAAATTAATTGTTGCTGGAACAATAACATCAACGCCTCCGGCCGCAATTTCGGGTGCAACTGTAAATTTAGCGAATGGTAACACGCAAATATTGACGGCTGTGGGTGGTACGGTAATTACTGTGTCAAATATGGTGCATGGCGGAACATATACTTTGGTTATACAAGATACAACAGCAAGGACATATACGTTCAGTGGTTGTAATTCGTCTCGATTTGTTCCGACAAATGCGGCAACAACGGTCAGTACTCATTCAATTTATACATTGTTGACGATTTATAATGGAGCCACGTACGATTGTTATATAACGTGGGCATCTGGTTATTAAAACTAGTATTAGCCATTAAATCGAGGAGCACAAAGTTGAATCAATACCCTCTGAAAATAAAAATTATTTCAATTATTCTTCTAAGCACGACACTCTGTTTTGGTAATGGAATGTTGCGTGCGCTGCTGGGTGTGCCTCGTGGCGGCAGTGGAGGATCTTTTTCGACTCAAAATTTTTCAACTTCAGGTTCGTACACAATACCAGCAACGGGTTGCAACAGTATGGTTGTTAAAATTTGGGGCGGTGGCGGTGGCGGTGGCGGTGCAAGAAACAGTTCATACACTGGCGCGGCTGGCGGTCCGGGTGATTATGTCTCTACGACATTAACTGTTGCGGCTGGCGATATAATGAATATTTATGTTGGAGGCGGCGGCGGTGGCGGCACAAGTGGCGCCGGCGGCGCCGGCGGAGCTGGTGGTACGACAACAGGCAACGGCGCTGGCGGCGCAGGTGGTGCGGGCGTTACAACTGGCGGTGGCGGTGGCGGTGGCGGTGCAGCCAGTATCATTAGTAACGGCGCAATAGCTGTTGCTATCGCTGGTGGCGGTGGCGGTGGCGGTGGCGGTGTTATAAATTACGGAAGTAATCCAAACACAGGCGGTACGGCTCCAGCAGGTCTTGGTGGAAATAGCCCTGTAGGTCGAAATCAAGCAGACAATTCAAGTTGTGGTGGAATTACAGGCTCCGCGCATTCAGGATTAACTGGTGGTGCTGGCGCCGCAGGTAATAGCACATGCGGAAGTGTCGGTGGTGGTGGTGGTGGCGGTGGTGGTGGCGGTAACGCTGGTGGAGACGGGGCCCGTAGTGGAAACAATTATGCTGACTTCGCCTTTGGTGGAAATGCCGGTTCTTCTTTGATCGCTGGGGGGTCAAGCGGTTCCGATGCGACTCATGGTGCGGCTGGAGCAGGTGGAGCAACCGGTAATGGAGCGGATGGTACGGCAGGATATGTGACTTTGCAAAGTTGTTCAATCGATTGCAGTACTGGAACTGCTCCGATCGGAACACTGTGTTCTGATGGAACGTATTATGCGGGTACAGTGACAATTAATGGTAATACAATTAAGCTAGCTACAACACCGGGTGGTTGTGGATATGAGGCATCGGGTGCTTCAAATACGGCACCGTCATCAGATTTTACACCGACATGCTCTGGTACAGATACAATGATGAAACAGCCAAATTTACCGGGATCAAATCCAGCAGGGATGGATATTGTTGTTGCTGGTGATGTTCGAAATGCTTCTACAGTTTCTGGAGATCCAAGTACTGCTGGTATTGTCGCTGCATCAAGTACGGCCTATGCGGCGAAATACTGCTATCATTTAAGTTTTGGTGGAAAAACGGACTGGTATTTGCCGAGTAAAACAGAGATGCACGCACTGATTTGTAGAGGTAATACATCAGGAGTCACTGCTTCGGGTGCAAATTCTAACGAGGATAATAATTGTACAAGTTTTGGATACGGTACAGCATCACATAGCGTTCCTGGAATTCAGACGGTTACTTATGGTGCTTATGTCACATCATCTGGGCATAGCTGGGCTCAGGCTCCTATTTTTGAACAAATTGCGAATGGCACGTATACTGGGACTCAGACACAATTAACAAATACAACTGCAGCCCTTGTTCGTTGCATTCGAAGAATTCCATAATTTGGGTTAGTTCATTACTGAGCAATTTTTTTATTAAAAGACGTATAAACTTTGTAACTGCCACCAGTAACAGTGGATGTTTGAGTAAACTGAGATCCAACACTGATATTTACTTTGTAATTGGCAGCTGTCAGTTGATTGCTGCTGGAGCCTGCTGATAGTTGATTTTTAAATTTACCGCCGAATAAACTGGGTTGCGTGATCAAATCTCCGCCGCCAATTCGAGTGACTCTTGATAAATCTCCATGCGGTGAACAGCCTTGTAAAAAATATGATAAAACAAAAGCCATTATATAAAAAGTTGAAGAGACTATTTTCATATACACCTTAGTTAATAGTATCAAAAAAGCGCAAACTGCGCAATCACAGACTCATCGGATGTTTCAGATTTAGACTTAAATTTAACCCGCCAGTAATAGCGCCCTTTTTTTAAATTAAGTTTTAACAGGATAAAGTTCTTAGTTGTGACATCTGAATGTAAAACAGGGCTGAAATTGAGATTTTTCGAAATCTCAATCAGAGATTCTTTAACTAAAATTTCGTTGTTTGAATTTTGCCATCGCAGATAAATATTTGAACTATTATCTTGTTGGCTGTAGAAATTTTTTTTCATATAGCTTGTGTCAATCGTCGGTGCAAAAAAATGTATTTTGGGGGCAATAGGTTTCGCAGAGGCGATCGGGGGAGTTAAGGGTGTGATAGATTCTTGTAAGGGGTCCGAGATTTGAAATAAATTTGTGTCTGTTGCAGATTCTAAGTTAAATTGGTTATTATCAGCAATCAATTCAATATCTTTGTCTGAATCCGCCGTTTCTTTGACCGAAAGTGTTCTTTCAGAAAGAATCACAGAGCTTTCAATTTGTTTTAATGAAGAAACTTTTTTTTGTGCAAATTCAAACTGACCTTCTTCGGATTTAATTTCAAATTTACAATTTTTTGATTTTTTAATATCAATTTTTTTTGCATCCGCAGCATTAATAAGTTCTTTTTTTCCACAGATATCAATTTCAATCATTTGGTCTACTTTGTCTGATTGAAATTCTCCGTAATTTAAAGCGATATCAAAAGATTTTTCATTTTGTGTAAAGCTGAGCATTGAGTTTTCTTTAAGTAAGATCGACTGACCATTTAAAAATTCGACGCGGGCCTGCGAATTTTGTCCCACAAAGATGCAATCATTTTTTTGAATCAAGTCATTCGATTGTAAATCAGTCCAAATAAAATCCTGCGGCTGCTTAATTTGAACATTATTTTTTAGATCAGAAATGTGGCCTATGAATTCAGTTTTTAAATGTTGAATCGTTAAATTGCTCGAAGAATAAACTCCTGATAAGCCGCTGATAAAGCTTATGCAAACTAAAATTAAAATACGATCAAATTTTGAAAATGAAGACATTACACATAGTCTATCTAAAAACTTCAAAGGGTACAGAAAAATCAAAATCAAAATTTTATATTCAGCTTTATTGAAGCCAGCAGGACGCGACCAAAGTCAGGATCGAAAGATAAATCTACACTGTTTGAACAAACAAAATAAGATAGATTCTGTTATGAAAATTACGTTAAAGTATAAAATCATCAGTCTCATTACTGTGTTTTCGGCGCTGTCAGTGATTTTAATTTTAGTCATTGCGATTCAAGCTTTTAAAAAAGATAAAACCGCCTTTATATTCGAGACAAGTTTAAATACGTCACATTTTTTAGCAGAGCAGTTACAAATTGAAATTCAAAATAAATCAAATCTAGTAAAGAGTTATTTAAAGCTTTTTTTTTCAAATCAAAATAATCCAAGTTATGAAATTGAAGACGCTGACCCAGTCGATGAAATTCAAATTTATCAAAAAAAAGATGAATTGAAAGAGGTTTTTTCGGCGCATAAAAAAAATAAAGAAAAAACAAATATTTCGTCAGACGCAGATTTTAAAGAGATTGTTCAAAAAACAGGTCAGATTCAAGATCTTAAAAATGGAATAATAATTCGGGGGTGCGCTCTGTATGTATATGAGTACATATTTAAAAACGGGAATTATTTTTTTATTTTTTACAGCTACAAGTCACAAGTCTTAGAAAAAATTTTTAATCAAAAAAATTATTTCAAATCAGCTCTAGTAAATATTTCAGGTGAAGTTAAAAGTCAAAATTTTGGATTAAGCAAAGATATTTTGTTGAAAAATTTTACTGAATTTGATGCAAACATAAATACACAGCTTGGTAAGTTGCTGAACACATCTGTATTTACTTTAAAATCTGCGAATGGAGAAAACTGGTTATTTACATCCAGCCAGATTGGATATTTTGATTTGTTTTTTATTTCTGCAGTCAGCGAGAAGGCTGTTTTTGGTTTTTTCGAAATACTGTATTTTAAATCGACAATTTTATTTTGTCTTTTGATTTCGTTTGTATTTTTGACAGGTATTTTTATAACTCATTTTACGATTCAACGATTGCAAAATTTAACAGTTGCTGCAAAAAAAGTTTCAACCGGTGATTTTAATGTTGAAATATCAACTCAGGGGCATGATGAAGTGGGTTTATTGTCAAAAGCATTTAGTGAAATGATTCACAGAATTGATATCTTATTATCTGAAGTTGCTGGGAAAGCCAGAATGGAAGCTGAATTAAAAACTGCTCAAATTGTGCAGTCGACTTTGTTTCCGCAAAATGCGGCGATTATGGGTGGTTTGCATATCAATGGTTTTTTTAAGTCAGCCAGTGAATGTGGCGGGGATTGGTGGCATTACTCTGAGGATGAAAAATATGTATGGGTTTGGATCGCCGATGCAACAGGACATGGCGTGTCGGCGGCGTTGTTAACCAGCGCCTGTAAATCGGCCGTACATTTGATTCAGAAGCAAAAATGTGAGCCTGTTGAAGCCATGGGTTTATTAAATAGCGCTATATTTGATGTTGCGGATGGGCAAATGATGATGACGTGTTTTTTATCTCGATTCGATAAATCAACACGAATTTTGGAATACGTAAACGCTTCACATGAGGTGCCACTTCGAATTCCAAAACAATCAAATATAACATCTGAAAAATTTAATTTTTTGTTTTCGAGTGAACATAAAAATAAGCGATTAGGTCAGCAAAAAGACAGTTCTTATGTATCAAGTGAAATTCAACTTAATAAAGGTGATCGTTTATTTTTTTATACAGACGGTTTTTTTGAGCTTAAAGCATCCTTGGCAGAGCCTTTTAAGGAAAGACATTTATTAAAATTATTAGTGAATTCTTACAATGAAGGTAAAGATTTTAGTGGTGCTGTTCATTTTTTTAAATCGTCGTTAGAGCCGTATCTTCAAAACAAATATCTTGAGGATGATTTGACGTATATATTTATAGAGGTTGAGGAAAATGTTTAAAAAAAAAGATACAGAACGCCAAATTATTTTGGCAACTGAAATAAAAAAACTACAGTATTTGACTATTGATTGTGATTTGAAACGATTTACAAAAAACCCAGCGATGATATCGGCGTTATTTGTAGATTCTTTAAGTCCTGATCAAGTTTTACAGATGGCTCTTCGAAATGAAGTCAGTCATATTGTTCAGAATTCATTTGAATCATTAGAAGACAAAGCAGATTTAATGAAGCGACTTGATTTGGATTATATGAATTTTTATAGTTCAAATTTTAAAATTTTAAAAAAACCAGATGAAGTCCAATTGTTTGTTTTTTTAAGAGATGAATTAAAACAAGTTATAATTGATAAAGTGTGTTTTTTTTTGAAAATCAATCAACAGCAAGCTCGTCATTTTAATTTAATATCGGTGCTGTCTGAAATGATTATGAACGCGCAAGCGGTTGCGGAATCGCATAAAGAAGTTTCTGCGAAAAATATGATTAAAATTTTAGTTGAAAAAAATAAAGACGTTGTTGCTTTTTCAGTCTTTGATTATGTGGGAGCTTTAAGTTTTGATAAATTTTTAAAAAAAATAGAGGCTGCACAAGAATTAGGTTTTCGAAAAGCGTTGAATTTAGGACGTGGCGGTGCCGGTTTAGGCACATCAATTATTTATAATAATTCAGAATCACTTTTTTTATCTTGCCGGCCGAATGTTGTCACTCGCGTATCGGCAGTTATTCCGTTCAATAAAAACACAAATGATCTTCAGATGATGCAGAAGTCTGTCCATATCATTCGAAATCTAGTTAAGGTGAAAGGAAATGTCTATGTCTAATCAAAAACTAAGTATTAAATTAGAGACTAAAGACTCTGTACTAACAATTTATATGTCAGGGCAAATCGAAGATCAGTTTTCTAAATTTGCAATTCAGTTAGGAGCTATCGTAGGAAAATTTGAAACAATTCAGTTTGATTTAGGTCAAGTTACTTTTATAAATTCTTCGGGAATTCGAGAATGGATTAAAATGTTGATCATTTTAAATAGAACAAGAACTGTTTTTTTTAATTGTCCAGTTTTTATGATACAACAAGCCAATCTTGTAGATGGTTTTTTTAATACAAATTCTGAAATCGCATCGTTTTTTGTGCCATACTATAGTGAATCTGCGAATCAAGAAACACAAGTGTTGTATGAAAAAGGCAAAGATTACGACACGCATTTTATAAATATTCCGGATGTGGTGTCTGAGAATGAAGTTGAATACAAAATTGATGCTATCCGTGAGAAATTTTTTAGTTTTTTAGGTGCAAAGAAATGATAAAAAATACTCGGATATTTAACGAATCTCAATAGATACTGCGTTGAATTGAATTTGAATTAATATTACGGTACAATTAAAATTAAACCATTCCAATAAACGACATTGACTGTCGTTTATTGGAATGGTTTAATTGGCTCATATGAATCATGTCAGACAACGCTATGCTTTGGCGCTTTTACTCAAAAAACTTAAATTTTCTCCAGTAGTGTTGATTCAGGGGCCCAGACAAACTGGTAAATCTTTTTTGGTTAAAAAACTTATTCCTGATAAAATTAAAACTGTGTATAAAACCTTAGACCTTGCTTCAACTAAAATTTTTGCAACCGAAAATCCTGACACTTTTGTTCGAGACATTGAACCTGATCAGATCCTTATTATCGATGAAGCCCAAAAATCACCAGCCATTTTTGATAGTGTGAAAGCCGTCGTTGATGAACAGCGCAAACCGGGACAATACATTCTGCTAGGATCAACTGAGTTTTCAAAACTAACAAACATTCGCGAATCATTGACGGGCCGTGCTTCACGATTAAAAATATTTCCTCTGACTTTGTCAGAATCAAAATATTTACCTATGAATACAAACACTGATTTTACAAATTCTGTTCCACGCGTATCCAGACCTGATTTGATGAAATATTTAAAAAATGGCGGAATGCCCGGAATTTTCGGCATTAAAAACGATAGCGAAAAACTAAATGCACTGAAAGACTGGATCGACCTTACGGCTCATCGCGACGCTTTGAGTTTTAAGAATGTTAGAATTGATTCAGAACTTATTCTTAGAATTTTATCATCTGTAGCAATGCTTGATGATGCATCAGCCAGTTCACTCAGTAAACATTTGCGAACAGACCTGCGAAAAATAAACACGCATTTAAATATTTTAACAACGCTATTTGTATTAAATAAAATTGAACCTTATGTAACCAGTACGGGCAAAGCCCAGTATTACTTTTGCGATGTTGGATTTTTAAATTATTACGATGCTGCTTTTGATAAAAAAATAAGAACATGGGTTGCCCAAGAATTGATTGCCCAAATTTCATATTCAGCCCAAGATCATAAAAAAATATATTATTACAGATCCAGCAAGGGAAAAATTTTAGATTTTGTCATCTGCGATAAAGAAAATGTTGAAACCTGTATAAAAATTATTGCCGACGAAATATCACAATCCAAACAATATGAGCTATTGCGGTCATTTAAAATTAAAAATTTAACTTATTTTACGAAAAACACAAAATTGGTTGTCTTGTCGGGGACGCTGCAAAAAATTAAAAATGATGATGTTTACATTTACCCTTGGGAATCTATCGCTTAAATTAGAATATCAACACAATTGGCTAAGATTTTAAATTTAATCCATGGCATCAGCCGAGCTGAGTGGCTATAGATATTAAAAATCTGGACGTTTATCGAGAATAAAATATATTTCTATACAGCCCGAGTAAACAAAATAATATAAAGTTTATATGCAAATTGAATTAAAGTACAAATTTAGCAATTTCATAGTTATTTGTTTTTTAGGAGTTCTGTTTTTTGCGGAGTCTTCGGTTTGTCTTTTAAATTTTGATCTTGAACCTGTTTTCCAAATAAAAACGCAGTCTTCAGATTCAATCGCTTTTGATGCCAAATATTTCGAAAAAATGAATCAGTATTTCGAATACGGCTTTAATAAAAAAAATCACTTACTGATTAATGACGAAATAGATCCACTCAGCCAGATCAAAATGCAAGTTGTTGACGGTCGTGAATTCAGTATTGATTTTAAAGGCGCTAATTTAGAAAGCATGGATTTGTCAGTTTATACTTTATCGTCTGAAAATAAAGATTCAAAAATGGCTGTTGTATTAAAGCCCATTCAAAAAAAAGATTCAAAATATTTTTTTAAAGTAGAGGGCGATTATCAAGATATTTGTGTGTTATTAAAAAACAGATTTGCATTATTTAACATTTGCCAAGATAAAAACAACAAGCCAGATTTTTTTGAAAACATAAACTCAGATGACATATCAATTATTATAAATAACAAACCTGCCGAAAAAGAAGGTGTTGTTTTATTGCAAAACTTCGAAAAGCCCATTCAATTCCAGGTTTCTTATGGAGCCCAAGTCAAAATTCAATATCAAGTTGTTCTGCGACTGCCTTTGTTAAAAAAAATAAGTAAATTAAAAAATGAATCTAAAGTTAGTGTTCATTTTTATGATTTTGATATTTTAGATTCTGAATGGGACGATGAAATTCCGTTGGATCAAAATTTTTTCGAATTAAAATTAAATTCTATAATTACAGTCAGACAAGAAATTTCTTTTGCGAACAATATTTCTAATCAATCTGCTTTCTCGGAAAGTTTTAAAATGAAACCAGAATCTAAAAGTGAAGCGCCAATAAAGACTGAGCGGATATTGAATTCTAAATTATCTTTGGGTTTTGTCAGTTCAGGTTATCTAAGAACAGATCAATTTTATGATATGGTTTTGGTCAGTAAAAATGGTCTGTTTTTACAATTTCAATACTCGCAAGATTTAAATCAGGGTCGGTTCATAGATTATTCAGTTCAATATAAAAAAATAAAAATAGTTGATAATACAGAGAAGGTTCCTGTTGCTGGTTCCGAGACTTCCGATTTTTCTTTACAGGGTGTTTTTCGAAAAGTTTTGATTCCCGAATTACACTTGACTGCGGGACTGGCTTGGGGTGGGTTTCACTTTTTTAAAACAAATGCGCAAGTGACAGGTATTGAATCTGTATCTTCACAAATTTTAGGATTTCCGATAGGTGTTCTGGGTGTATTTAAAATTTACAAAGATATAGAGCTCAATATTCCTATCGAATACACCTATTTAATGTCTGCTGATCAAATCAGTGCTGGAGCAGTGATAAGCTATGGATTGGAAATTTCAGGTGCAATCCAAGAAAACATATTTTACGGCGGATTTAAAATGCAATCTAAAAATCAAAAGTATGAATCGATTGATCAAGTTGAAGATCATATCCTTATTTATTTAGGGCATTTATTTTAATCATGTAAAAATCTGAGGTCGGTAAAAGTTCGATTCCGGCAGTTTATTTACTAATATTGGCCCGTAATTTAGTCGGAAATTTTATCTGGACATTTGGCGGGTTCGTTGAGTTCAGAACCAGAAGAAAAGCTATGACCATAGCAGAACGCTACGCAATGATTATGATTATTAGGGTTTGGTGCTATGCAGGCCTGATAGCACCAATAGGGGTCATTGGGCCGAGGTAAATAAGCCGCCTGTGCACTGGCTCCCATTTGAATTATTAATGTCGTTTGAATAAGTATTTTCATCATTAGGAACTCCTTTTTGTCATATAGAGTAATAGCAAATTTAATACGTTTTGGAATTATATTTGTATTCGTATCTTTATATGATACGAATATTTGGATTATGGATCATTCAACCCAAAACACAGATTCTAAGAAGCTTCTTAAAACTCTTCAAGACGTGTTAAAGTCTAAAAAATTAACTTACGCCGAACTTGCAAAAAAATTAAATTTATCCGAAGTCACAATTAAAAGATTATTTTCAACTCAAAATTGCAGTCTGCAAATGATTTTCAAGATTTGTGATTTGATCGGAGTTTCGTTTTTTGATTTAGCGGCTCTTGCGAATGAAGACCAGGCTGTAGAATACTTTCTTACGGACGAACAGGAAAAATTTTTCGCAGTAAATCCAGCCTACTTTGGTATTCTAAGATCACTTCATCGTGGAGTGGCACCAGCCACCGTTTCCGAACAATGGAAGATTAAGCCTGATCGATTTTTTCGAGTGCTTCGAAAACTTGAAAAACTTAATTTGCTGGAAGTTCTGCCAAAAAATCAGATACGTATGAAAGTCATAGGAAACATTCGTTTTCAGCATCAGGGTCCACTGGCACGCATGATTTTGCGTCCGCAAATTGTGCAGTTTTTAGATCATGTAGATGCTGTTGTAAAAAATGATGACGTTTGCATGCAATCGGCAGAATTAGAACTCTCTAAGAGACACATCGCGGAACTGGTTGAAGAAATACACGCCCTTGGTTCAAAATATCGTGCGCGTGCTTTTCGCGATAAGAATCTTCTTTCATCTGATAAGCTTCGGCCAGTACGATGGCTTTATGCGTTCGCGCCCTATCAGACAAATTGGCAACAGTACAAAATTACAGACTAAGGCATCTCGTCTGTATGTTAAAAAAGATCGCTACATATCTTAGCTTTT
>CANBND010000065.1 GCA_947370945.1 Pseudobdellovibrionaceae bacterium
AGACGTATCGACAACAATTCCTGAATGCAGCATGGTTTTTGTCAGCGACAAAGTTTCATCCGCCGCCATGCCTTTAAAAAATATCGCCATTAACAATGCCGACATTTGATATTCGGGAATTTCATTTTTTGTATAGCCGTTAATAAAAAACTGAATCTCTTCGTCAGATAAATTATGGCCATTTCTTTTTTTCTTAATAATTTCTGCAGCTAACATTTAATATCCACCTTTAATGGTTGCGCCCGTCACCAAAGCGACTCCGGAACTTGTTCCTAAACGATTTGCTCCTGCCAGAATTAATTTTTTTGCAGTTTCTAAATCTCGAACACCGCCGCTAGCTTTTATTTTTACTGAATTACCAACAACAGATTTCATTAATTCAATATCAGCAACGCTGGCGCTGCCGCCGCCAAAACCCGTACACGTTTTTACAAAGTGTGCGCCAGCTTTAACAGACAATTCGCAAGCCTTCTTTTTTTCGTCATCCGTCAGCATTGAAGTTTCTAAAATAACTTTAACCAGCTTTCCTTCAGCCGCGCGAACGACATCAAAAATGTCTCGTTCGACAAAATTAAATTCACCAGCTTTTAGGGCTCCGATATTGATGACCATATCAATTTCAGCAGCACCCAAGTTCACAGCTCTATTGGTTTCAAAAGCTTTTGATGCCGAATCGTTTGCGCCCAATGGAAACCCGACAACACTTGCGATTTGTATTTTTGATGTACGTAAAACTTCGCGCGCTGTTGAGACTAATCCCGAATTTACGCAAACAGCATAAAAATGGTGCTCCAAAGCTTCTTCACAAAGTTTTCGGATTTGTAATTTTGTGGCATCTGGTTTTAACAGAGTATGATCGATGTATGATGCTAAATCTTTTCCGGATAAATTTTCTAAATTCATCCGCAGAGCTTAATGTCTTAAAAAAAACTATTCAATAGTATGCAGCGTTAAGCTGCTTTTGAGAGCTCGTCTTTGCCCAAAAATATTCGAGCATCTTGCGCGCTGACCAATCCGCGCTTCACAAGATCTTCAACATACTTTTCATACAGCACCATGCCTTGTGCCGCACCTGTTTGCATCATCGACGGAATTTGATGATTTTTTCCTTCACGAATTAAATTTGCAACAGCCTTTGTACCTTTTAAAATTTCAAAAGCAGCAATTCGACCTTGTTTGTCAGCACGAGTAAATAATGTTTGTGCCACAACTCCACGAAGTGATTCCGACAACATCGCACGAATTTGTGGTTGTTGTCCCGATGGGAACACATCAATAATGCGATCCATTGTTTTTACAGCAGAATTTGTATGAAGTGTTGCAAAAACTAAGTGGCCAGTTTCTGCTGCTGTCAAAGCCAAAGAAATTGTTTCTAAATCACGAAGCTCGCCGACCAGAATAATATCTGGATCTTCACGCAACGCAGCCTTTAAGGCATTACCAAAAGATTTTGTATGCGATCCAACTTCGCGTTGATTCACCAAACATTTTAAATTTGGGTGCACGAATTCAATCGGGTCTTCGACCGTGATGATATGCGCATCACGAGTCGCATTCACATGTTGAATCATTGCGGCCAATGTTGTTGATTTTCCAGAGCCCGTGGGCCCTGTAACTAAAATTAATCCACGATCACAATCTGTCAGATCAATAATTGATTGTGGTAAATTTAATTCTTGTGCGGTTTTAATTTTTTCAGGAATCGTTCTGAAAACTGCACCCAAACCTTTTCGTTGCATGTATATATTACAACGAAATCGTCCTACGCCCTCAAGCACATATGCAAAATCTAATTCCCATTTTTCGACGAAAGCCTTTTTTTGTTTTTCAGATAAAATTTCAAAAATCAAACCTTGCACGTCTTGGCTTGTTAACTGGCGATAATTTAACGGAGACATTCCGCCGTGCACTCGCAAATACGGAGGCGCTCCGCTGGTGATATGCAGGTCTGATGCCTTTTGTTCAACCATTAATCTAAATAAGTCGTCGATAGTTGCCATAAATCATCCTCACAGTTTGATTATCATGTCTTTATTCGGTACAAAGTCTGAAATAGTTAACAGGAAGAACGTCTAATATGGCTGCAGAAATTTTAATTAATGTCAGACCCCTTGAAACCCGCGTGGCTTACGTCGAGTCTAGCACTTTGATGGATCTTAAAATCGAAAAAAAAGCATCGCCCACAATGGTCGGTACAATTCATCGTGGTATCGTCACTCGTGTTTTACCGGGAATGCAGGCGGCCTTTGTGGATATTGGTCTTGATAAAGCTGCGTTCTTGTATGTTGGCGATATTTTAACAGATGAAGCAAAAAATTTTTTTGATGACGAAGACGAGACAAAAAATAATGACGAAGATTCCAGACCTTCGCGTGAAATTAAAACACCCATTCAAGATTTAATTAAAGAAGGCCAACATTTAATGGTCCAAGTCGCCAAAGACCCGCTGGGTACGAAAGGTGCGCGTATTACGACTCATATTTCATTACCGGGGCGCGGCGTTGTGTTTATGCCGTTTATTAAACATGTTGGAATTTCCAGAAAAATTGAAGACGAAACAGAAAAAGCCCGTCTTAAAAAATTGATTCAAAAAATTAATTCATCCGGCGGAGTCATTGTCAGAACCGCTTCAGAAGGCGCTTCAGAAGAATCTTTGCGGTCAGACATTGAATATCTTGATCGCTTAGGTAAAGAAATTCAAAAAGCTTACGAGAAGAAAAAAACTGCAGGTATTATTCATTCTGAATTGGATGTTGAACTGCGCGCGCTTCGTGATCTGATGAGTGAAGACGTAACGACTGTTTGGGTTGATGATGCCGAAGTTTATAAAAAAGTTTCAAAATTTGTTTCGCAGCTAATGCCCAAGTACAAACAAAATATTATTCTATACGAAGAGAAAAAACCTTTGTTTGATTTGTACGATATCGACCTTGAAATTTCACGCGCAGTTGAGCGCAAAGTATGGTTGAAATCGGGTGGCTATATCGTGATTGACGAAGCCGAAGCTTTGGTTGTTGTTGATGTGAACACAGGTAAATTTGTCGGCAAAAAAGATCTGGAAGACACCATTTTAAAAACAAATCTTGAAGCCGTCAAAGAAACCGCGCACCAATTGCGCGTACGTAACGTCGGTGGAATTATCATTATCGATTTTATTGATATGGAAAAAGAAATTCATCGCGAACAAGTTCTGCAGGCCTTGCAAGAAGAATTCAAAAAAGATCGCAGCCGTACAAATATCACTTCAATGTCAGAATTAGGCTTGGTCGAAATGACCCGCAAACGTATTCGCCCAAGCATTGTTAAAACGTTATGCGAGCCATGTTCGTATTGTGATGGCAAAGGTTACATCAAACGTAAATCGACAATTGCCAATGAAATTTTTCGCGATATCGAACGCGAAATCGGCTTGAAAGAACACAAAAAGAAAAACCTCATTGTTCATTGCCATTCGGATATCGTCGATTGGATTTACGAAGAAGAAAACGAAACACTAGAACATCTTGAAAAGCGTTTCGGGCATTCGTTAGCTTTTAAAATCGAACCCACGTATCACAAAGAACAGTACGAAATTTTTGGTTAAGAATTGCATTTATGGATATCAAAATTAGGTTTAACACAGACAAAGAAAAAATCGACAGCAGCCTCAAACCTTGGCGAGTCATCGTTGATGGCACTGAATACTTAGCCGAGAACGTTGTTCTTCAAACAAAATCGTGGACAACTCTTGATGAGGTTTCACCTGGAAAATTTAAATGGCACATATCGACAGTCGGAAAGATTGTTTGGAACTCCACCCAAACAGAGTGCGAAATTATTTAATAGAGTAAGTCTGTGAAATAGCATAACCAACTGACCGACCTTTGCCAGATATTTTTATCAGGCCACATTCAACCAAGCCCGACAAATCCCTTTTCGCGGCCTCGCGATTCGACGTGCACAACTCAACACAAGATCGATTTGTTATTTCAAAATTATTTTCAGCAGTTAACATATAACTCAAAATTTTTCGCTGCCGCTCGTTTAAATTATGCCCACTAGCCGATTGCCAAAACGCAGCTAATCGTAAACAGCGCGATACCAATTCTGATTGATTTCTGCAACAATCAGCAAAGTTTTTTAAAAACCACACCAGCCATTCAGTAATATCAGAATTGCCAGCTTGGGTTTTTTCTAAAACTTCAAAATAACTGTCTTGTTGATTTAAAACTTGCACGTGAAAATCATGCAACCTAAATTCTGAATTTTCATCCTGAGCAAAAGCTAAATCAGTTATATGAAATAAAATATCATCTGCGCCGTCATCAAAAGGTTGAATGGATGTAAACCACAAATGCGCAACAGCAGCACGGATTAATGTATCCGAATCAAGGGGTGGCTCGTTCCACCATGTTAAAAAATTTGTGATTTCTTTGTCGATGTCGCGCGTGCGATCAGCACGAAAAGAATTTACATTAATTTTTTTTAAACCTTCGCGATCGTTTAAAAACAAATCAGAATGCCATTTGAATAATAAATTTTCTGTCAGCGGTGCCTTGTAATTTGGTGTGATTCGTTTTTTATCTGTGTCTTGAACCAGGCTTTGAATTGATAATAATTCAGCCTGCGCTTTTCGCGCCGCAGATAGTGGTGCGAGCAGATCAGAGTTGTTCCAGTTGAAGTTAGGCCAGTTTTTGCTGTTCCAGATGTATTTATGGTTCATAATATAACCTGTTAATAGTTGTTAATTGGGTTAAAAACAAGACTATTCTGATTTATTCAAATTTTTATTGAAAACTCTTTGACCGTGCTTTGATTTGCATGGCACAACACTCATCTAGACATATTTTTAGCACACATTATTCTTACAGGAGGATTCATGTACGCAATTATCAAAACAGGCGGCAAACAATACAAAGTTCAAGCCGGCGATGTTTTACAAGTTGAAAAATTAGAAAACGCATTAGGCTCTGAAATGGCTATCGAAGAAATTCTGATGGTTGGCGGAGACAAAACTCACGTTGGAACTCCGACAGTTAAAAATGCAAAAGTTATGGTTGTCGTAACTAAGCAGGCGCGCACAATGAAGGTTTTTGTCTTCAAGAAAAAGCGTCGTCAAGGCTACCGCAAATTCGGTACGCATAAGCAAAATTACACAGAAATTTTTATTCAATCAATTACTTCACCAGATGGTCAGACTTCAAAAGCTGATACAAAAGCAGAAGTGAAAGATATCACAGCAATTCGCCAAGCTCGTTTTGAACAAAAAACAGCTGACAGCCGCGCTCGCGCTGAAGCGATGATTGGTCAAGGTTCTAAACCAGAATCTGAATCTGCAAAAATCATCAAAAAAGCCGCAGCATCTGTTAAAAAGGCGCCAGCGAAAAAAGCCGCAGCAAAAAAAACTGCAGCTAAAAAAGCTCCGTCAAAGCGTTCTGCAAAGAAAGCTACAAAAACAGTAACTAAGAAGAAAAAATAATTTTAACTAAACTTAAATTTACAAAAGATTTATTTTTAAAAGAAAACGGAGTTAGTCATGGCAAGTAAAAAAGCTGGTGGTAGTACCAAAAACGGACGGGATTCACAGTCAAAAAGTTTAGGCGTAAAGCGTTTCGGCAGCGAATTAGTTAAATCTGGAACAATTATTTTACGTCAACGCGGAACTAAATTTCAAACAGGCAACAATGTGAAAATCGGTCGTGATCACACGATATTTTCAGTTATTGAAGGTCTTGTTAAGTTTGAAAGAATTTCTAAAGACAGATTTAAAGTTAGCGTTTATCCAAAAATAGCGTCATAACTACACTAAATATTAAGTTAAATTAATTACTAATTCATATGCTGAGGGAGCCTTTGGGCTCCCTTTGTTTTGAAAATATAGCGAAAGAAAATGATCTCTATGAAATTTGTCGATGAAGTTAAAATTACGGTCTCATCTGGTCGCGGTGGTCGCGGCGCGGTGACATTTCGTCGCGAAGCCTATGCTCCACGAGGCGGTCCCGATGGGGGCGACGGCGGTGACGGTGGAAGTGTTATTTTTAAAACTTCACGGCACATTAATTCTTTGGTTGATTACAAAACTCACCGAAAATATCATGCGGAAGACGGTCACAACGGAATGGCTGTGAACTGTGCGGGACCAGACGGTGAAAATTTAATTCTGATCGTTCCCGAAGGTACAATTCTTAGAAATGCTGAAACGAACGAAGTGATTCATGACTTAACTGAAACGAACGAACTGATGTTATTAAAAGGCGGTCGCGGCGGTAAGGGAAATTGGTTTTTTAAATCCAGCGTGAATCAAGCTCCCGAATATGCACAGCCCGGCGAAGACAACCATTCGATGGATATTATTTTAGAATTAAAATTAATTGCTGACGTTGGAATTATTGGTTTTCCGAATGCTGGAAAATCGACTTTGATTTCAAGAATTTCTGCAGCTAAACCAAAAATTGCTGATTATCCCTTTACGACGCTGACTCCAAATTTAGGAGTTGTTAAAGTCGGCGATTACAGCAGTTTTGTTGTAGCAGATATTCCGGGATTAATTAAAGGCGCACACCTTGGCGTGGGCCTGGGAATTCAGTTTTTAAAACACATTGAGCGTACATCTTTATTTGTTCACTTGGTCGATGTTTCTGGCATGAGCGGCCGTGATCCCATCCAAGATTACGAAGATATCAATTATGAAATCGAACAGTATGACCTAATGAGTAAAGACAAAGACGGTTTTTTCCCAATGACAACGCGCCCTCAGATTTTAGTTTTAAATAAAATTGATTTATTATCTAAGGATCAGTTGGACAAATTAATTCAAACATTTAAAAAGAAATTTAATGTTACAGCCTACGCAATTTCTGGTGTGACAGGAAAAAATACTCCTGAAGTTTTAAAAATTATCGCCGATCGTGTTTTAAAATCAAAAGGCATCGTCGAAGAAGAGTTAACATAATCAATCTGTATATTATTTTAAAATAAAAGGACTCAAAAAATGAAAATCGGAATTTTTGGCGGAAGCTTTAACCCACCCCATAATGGTCATGTAAACAGTTTAACAACAGTTCAGAAAAAAATGGGCTTCGATCAAATTCATATTATACCAAACAGTCAGAACCCACTTAAAATTCAAACCGAGGCTCCTGCACCAGAGCACCGTATTGAAATGGCTAGACTTGCATTTTCAACATACGGCAAAGCTTTTCAAGTTGATGATTGCGAATTAAAGCGCGGCGGCAAAAGCTACACAATCGACACCATTAAAGAACTTCGCAAAACTCATGAATCCAAAGATTTATTTTTAATTATTGGTGCAGATAATTTCGAAAACCTGTCTGCTTGGAAAGATTATAAAAAAATTCTTGAAGAAGTAAATTTGGTTGTTACAACGCGCCCAGGTTATCAAATTCCAGAATCTGAAAATGAATGGCCTGATTATTTAAATGGTCTTGTTGGCGAAAGTGATTTCGGATCACTTGAATTAACGACAGGTCGCTCGATCGAGTTTATTACGTTGGATGATTTGGATGTGTCTTCATCTGAGCTTCGTAAAAAATTACGCGTTGGTCGCCCCGTTGAAAAATATTTGCCGCTTTCAGTAGAAAGCTATATCAAAGCCAACAAAATTTATCGCCCAACGAATGAAAAAATCACGGATTACAAAAAATTTACTGAATTCTGCGCGCAAGTTGTTTTTGATAAAAAAGGAATCGCTGTTCGCGCGTTTGATTTGGTTAAAATGGGCACAACAACAGATTTCACATTGATCGCATCGGGTACAAGCACGCGCCATGCATCGTCGATGGCTGAAAATTTGACTATGGCTGTAAAAGAAGAATTTAATGTTCTTCCGCAAGGCGTAGAAGGTGTTGATGAAGGTCGCTGGGTCGTTGTTGATTACGGAGCGCTTATAGTTCATTTATTTTACGATTTCGTTCGTCAGGAGTACAATTTAGAAGAACTTTGGACGGCCGGATCAGAAATCAAAGTGAAAGATTCTAAAATTTAACTGTAATAATTCAATTCAAATCACATTAAAAAATAAAAAATGAAAACAGTTTTGTTTGATTTTAAAACTTCTAAAGAGGCTTGGTTCGATGAAGCAAGCCTTGTGTATTATAAAAAAATCAATGCTTACTGCGAATTTGAAATTGTTCATTTAAAAACTTTAAAACAAAGCCGCGATGATTTGTCTGCTAAAAAAAAATTTGAAGAAGACGAACTATTTAAAAAATTAAGCGCTGATGATTTTGTTATTTTATTTGATGAAATGGGCCGAGATTTAACTTCGATTGAATTTTCAAAACACCTTGAGAAAATTGAAACCAGTGGAAAAAAACGTATCGTTTTTATTATTGGTGGAGCCTACGGCGTCAGCGAAAATATAAAAATGAAGGCGAATTTAAAAATCAGTCTTTCGAAATTTGTTATGAATCATTTAGTCGCCGAGGTTGTTGTTCTTGAGCAAATTTATAGAGCTCATACGATCACAAACCGGATTCCGTACCACAACATCTAATAAATCAAATATAGGACGGATGACAGTGGTCAAAGTTTTGCAATTAGCAGCTGCATGCATATTATTTTTGAATCAATTTTAAATGCTTTCGAGTGCCCAGTTTGTTTAAAGTGCGGATCTTATTTTGTACGCAATAATTATTTTTGCACAGCGTGTGGTTTCGATTTTATACAAAATTTTACAAAAATGCGCCAACACATTTACGACGACACTTTAGCTGTAAATTCTTTTTTATGCTGGGAAAAATTTGAAAGTGATTCGTGCTCAGAACTCGTTTATTTGTTAAAAACCAGATCCAGCCAATGTGCGTGGTGTTGGTATGTAAATATTTTTGATAGCGAAATTTGTGATCTAATTCGACCAGAAAAAAATTCAGTTTTAATCGCTGTTCCGGGCTCAAAAAAATCATTTCATACAACCTATTTTACAAATGAAATCCAACGTCTTACGGGTTGCGAAACGTTATTTGCAATTCAAAAAAAGCCAAATGCAAAACCTCAGAAACAAAATAACGCGAACGATCGCTCCTTAATTGAATTTGAAATAAATGAAGAATTTACAGAGCGCTTGCTGTCGGCGGACTGGATATACTTGATTGATGACATTGTTACGACAGGTTCAACGTTAATCAATATCCATAAAACAATACAAACGTTTTTATTGATCAACGGCAAAACTACGGTAAATATTTCTGCACTAACGCTGTTTTACCGGACTTAAATTCAACGATGTGCTTCAGTAACGTCTTGTTGTTAATCTGCAAAACTGCTATAGTTCGGCCATATGAAAATCGGTTTAATCGTTCTTAGTTTTGTCTGTTACAGCTTAGTATTTGCAAAGCCAAAACACGTAGTTAAACCTAAAAATAACGAATCCGCCATTAGTCAAATATTAAAAAAATATTCTAAAGCTGCGGGTATCCGCGCGCAGTTCGTAAAAACTGATTTTAAAAAAACATTAGGTATAAAAAAATCTTCAACCGGTGAACTGCAGTACGCAGCGGGTAAAATAAATGTTTCAACTATGAGCGATAAAAAAGTTGAAATCATTTACAACGGTAAAAACCTATGGGTTATTGAATACCCAGATTTAGATTTTGACCCCAAAGGCAAGCGCAAGGTCACAGAAATTGCCGACCACAAACCAGCATTGGCACAACAGTTGATTAATTTATTTCAAGAGCCCGCGGATTTTTTAAAAAATTTCAAAATTATGTCAGAAAAAGAAAATGGCAAAATGAAGACTGTTATGTTCCAGTCAAAAGATAAAGCGATCCAAAATTTTGAAGTTGAATTTAATACGGATAAAATGCTGATAAATTCAATCCAATTTGTTGACGATGTGCAAACTGAAACACATTTTGAATTGAAACAGACTGAATTTTTAAAAAAATCTACAGAAAATATATTTGAATACAAAAGATTAAAAAATGACGAGGTTATGTAATGAACAATCAAGACAGTAATTTAACATCTGCGCCACTTAAAAAAGTACACTTCATCAGCTTGGGTTGTCCCAAAAATCTGGTCGACAGCGAAATTATGGCGGGAACATTAATGCAAGATGGTTTCGAAGTTGTGTCTGATCCCGAGGGTGCAGACACGGTTGTTGTTAACACTTGTGGTTTTATCGAAGATTCTAAAAAAGAATCTATTCAGCGAATATTAGACATGTCTGAATTAAAAGAAAAAGGACAGATTAAAAAATTAGTTGTCGCAGGCTGCTTAACGCAAAGATATAAAGATGATTTAGTAGAAGGTCTGCCAGAGGCAGATTTATTTGTTGGCTCGGGTGAATTTCAAAATATTTCTAAGATCTTAAAAGATTTTGAAAAAGGCGAAAAAAAGAAAACGTTTTTTAATTTACCAACCTACTTGCAAGAGGCCACGACACCACGAGTAAACTCTCAACCACGACATCGTGCCTATTTAAAAATTTCTGAAGGTTGTATGAAGCGCTGTGCATTTTGTGCTATCCCGTTAATTCGCGGTAATTTGCAATCGAGAACAATTACAAACGTCGTCAATGAAGCTAAAGTTTTAGTTGCAGGCGGCGTCAAAGAATTAATTGTTATCAGTCATGATTTTACGGATTACGGTTGGGATTTACGCAAAAAAAATAACGAAAATGTTGAATCACCAGTTGAATTATTAAAAGCTCTGGCTAAAGTCGATGGAGCCGAATGGATTCGTTTATTGTATTTATATCCAGACGGTATTAACGATGAAATGATTCAGCTGATGAAATCAAATCCAAAATTTGTGAAATATTTTGACATGCCATTGCAGCATATTAATAACCAAGTTTTAAAAAGCATGAATCGAAAAATGACTCGCGAAGAAATTAGCGAAGCTTTAAATAAAATCAGAACAAACATTCCGGACGCGGTGATCCGAACACAATTTATTGTGGGTTTCCCTGGCGAAACCGAAGAACAATTTGAAGAATTATTGGCATTTATTTCTGAACAAAAATTTGATCGAGTTGGTTGTTTTCAATATTCTCCCGAAGAAAATACTCCAGCAGGAAAAATGGATCAGCAAATTGATGCAGCTACAAAACAACGCCGACATGATGCTGTTATGCAAGTTCAGCAAAATATTTCGCGTGATAAACACAAATCTTTTATTGGTAAAACAGTTCAAGTTTTAGTTGAGGGCTACAGCGAGGAAACAGAACTTTTGTTACAAGGCAGAACTTCGCAGCAGGCGCCGGATATTGACGGTGTTGTTTTGATTAACGATGGTCAGGCGAATGTTGGCGACATGGTCCTTGTTAAAATTACAGATAGCATGGAATACGACCTTATTGGAGAAATTGTTGAAACAGTTTAATCATCTAATTTGTTTTGAGCTTTCAAAATACAGCGCAAGTTTTGAAATAATGAATGAAATAAAAAGCAGTGCAGTTATTACTGTTTTTGAGATCAGTCCGACACCGTCCGGGGGCATTTTAATTTTAACTGCACAAAATAGTGAACAATGTGTTCAATTCTATAAAAAACAAAAAGAAAAACACTGCTCAACGATTTTAGATTCATGTCTGGTAGAAAATATCAGCCTTGAAATTTTAAACGCTTACTTAAGCCAAAACAAACCCGTAGCCATTTCAAATTTGGGTTTTCACGAAACAAATTCATTATCTAAAGCTTTTGAATTTATTCAAGACGCCGCCTCAAAAGGCGCTCAGATTATTGATTTTCGCGTCATTAGATCGATCCATAATCGATGTATCATTGTTTTATCTGGTGAATTAAAAAATATAAATTGTATTCAGATTAATCAACCAACGGAACAAGTTATTAGCTATTTTCAAATTTTAAAATAATTCTTTAGCTTTGCATTTTTGAATTTCATCATAATAATTTTTTGCTAACGGCGATTTTCTTTCTTCTAAAATTTTATGTGATTTTCTCATTTCAAGAGTGTCTTTTTGACCCAATGCACAGGCTTCTTTAAAATTAACAAGGGCCGCATCGTATTTTTTGTCTTCAAATTCGGCTAACGCCAGACCCAGCTGAGCGCGATATGAAGCTCTATTTAGTTCAATAGCTTGATTTAAATATTCAATCGTTTTTTGTCGTTCCTTTTTTAAAAAATGCAATTCTCCTAAACAAGTTAAAGCGAATTCTGATTTTTGTTTTTTTAATGAATTTTCGAAATTCAGCTGAGCTTCTTTGAAGTTTTCGCGTTCGCGGTGCGAAATACCTAAATAAATTTCAGGCAAATGATTGGCGGGATTTTTTTTAGCTGCCTGCAAACAGTTTACTTCGGCATCTTTGTGATGAGAATCCAATGTATAGATTTCACAAAGTTCGATGGAATAATCTGATTTTTTATTTTTATTTTGTAAATCGATATATATATCTGCGGCTTCGGAATAAAATTGCAGTGTTTTTTTTATTTGTGCCAATTTAATTAAGGCTCGATTCGCCGTGGGATTTTCAATGATAAATTTTTCAAGTTTAGATATAGCAGAAGCAGATAATTTTTTTTGTACACTAAATTCAGAGGTCCAAATAATTTGATCTTCCGCAGATAAGTTTTCAGAATATTTTTTAAAGACATCTTCGGCTCTTTTATAATCCTTGGCTGCGATGAATTCTTTGATTAAAGCGTTCATTGCCGCTGTGTCTGTAGAATTCGCAACTATTTTTTTTTCGATTAAATCGATGCGACGTTTTTTTTGTTCATTAGTAAAAACGGATCTTTCATCAAAATCATTTTGTCTGCAATAAGATTGATATTCGGCATATTTGGCAGGTGGTGTGGTCTGGCCATTTGGCGATGCTATAGCAGGGGGTTGAGGAGTGGCCGTTGGCAAACTTGTTACAGGTAATGCGGGTGGCACTTGTGCGTGTACCAAACTGATACAGAAAAGCGCTAAGTAAACTATAATAAATTTAATAATTATGAATTTTTTCATACTGTTGCTTCGTAAATCTTCCGATAAAAAACTGAGTGAAACAAGACCAGAATTTTAAAAATTCAGAAACCACGTCTTTGGTTAAAAACCAAAATGGTCAGGCTGTGGTCGAATACGTTTTATTGTTGGTTGTTATCGTTTCGATGATCTTGGCGGCTAAAGGTTTGTTTGGCGGTGTGAATAAATTTATTTCTGATTATGTGGGTGATTACTTTACGTGCTTGATGGATTACGGTGAATTGCCTAGCTTAGGTGTTAGTGAAACAGACTTAAAAAAACATGCATCGGCGTCAAGATGCAAAGTCAAATTTTCAATTGCAAATGGAGCCAGCCTTGGTGGCGGCGGATCCTCGAGTAGCGGTGGCGGTTCTGGTTCAAAAGGTAAATCTAGCCAAAATGGCAAACCATCCAGCGACTCAAGCAAATCATCTGCGTCAAATGATTCAAAATCAAATTCATCAAGTCGCAGTTCTGGCGGTGGCAATGGTTCCGATTCAAATGGAGGCGAGGGGGCTGGAAAAAACTCAGCCTATGCTGGTGGCCGAATTAAAAGATCCAGTTCATCGGGCACTTCAGATGGTGCTGGTGATAGCGAAAATAAAACAAAAATAATTGAAGACGAGGGTGCTGCCAGCGCGTTTGGTCGCGGTGACGGCGACCGTAATTCAGCACGCCGGCAGTCAGTGCAATATAAGTATAAAGCGATCACCAGCGGTCAAATGTTTGATGAGGTTGAGAAAACATCAAAGCGTGAAGAGCGTAAACCGAGCGTAAAAAGTCTTTCGAAAATGTCATCCGAAGAAGGCTTCAGGCCGGGGCCACGCACAAATAATTTTACTCCGCCAGAGCGAAAACCAGCCGCAGCCAGTGAAGATGCTGACCCAGATTTTGGTTTTGGCAAAATGATGAAATGGTTGATGATCGCAGGAATGGTTGTTGCGATTGTGGTTTTCTTCGGTGGCCAGATGATGAACTATTCTAACTCGGAATAACCAGTTTTGGGTCGCCCTGATTCATAGGCAATTAAGTCAAAATTTACACGTAAATGCACAGCGCTAAGTATATAATATACAATTCAAAATTTCATGATTGAATCTTGAATGTATCTATCTAATAAAAGACTTTCATATTTAAGCTGAACATTTTTTTACAGTATTTAAAGTTGGAGATTTTTTTGATTGAAATAGTGGGGCATCAAAAAACACGTATTTTTACCTTGTCAGAAGCGCAAAATCTTCTGCAATTGATTTATCGTGTCACCGAAGATGCCAGTAAAAAAG
>CANBND010000066.1 GCA_947370945.1 Pseudobdellovibrionaceae bacterium
AGCACTTTGGCCCAAAGATATCGTATTCGAAAAAATAAAAAGGCGCAAATTTCTTTGCGCCTTTTAAATAAAAATAACTTTTAGACTTTATTTTTATTTCCTGCATATGCAGGCTTTTTATATTTGTCCTAATTACTGTTTTTCAACAGCAACTTGAATAAAAGTTTCCATGCCTTCAGCAAACTTAATTGTTGCCTTGTGCGTGCCTAAAACTTTAATTGGCTCAGCTAAAACGATATCTTTGCGGTCGATAGAAAAACCATGTTTTTCTAAAGCTTTTGAAATATCTGTTGTAGTTACTGTTCCGAATAGTTTTTCGTTATCGCCAGCGTTTAATTTGAATGACACTGTTGTACCCTTGATTTTATCAAGAATTGCTTGACGCTCGACAAGGGCTTTTTTCTTTTTAGATTCAGCCACGCGCTTTAAATGATTCCATTCAGAAACACGCTTCTCGGTTGCCTCAACAGCTAATTTTCTTGGGAACAATAAGTTTCGTGCGAAACCAGCAGAAACTGTCACTAGGTCGCCGATTTTTCCCAAATCTTTAACATCTTTTTGTAAAATAACTTTCATAGTAATTTCCTTTTTATAATTTAATTTTACTTTTTAAAAAAGTAAGTTTTATTTAAGCCTTCTGGCTTAAATTTTTTCTGACCATTTTTCTAAAGTCTGCCCAGTAATCAATAAGGCCAATAAACCCAACTGCTGGAGCCAACCAAATAAAAATAAGCAGGTAGGTTAAGCTCTTGTTAAATAGTCCTACGCGATAAAATCGAGTTAAGTATTCAAAAACTGTAATTCCTTGCAGGAAAAACGCAACAGCGCTGAATATCGAAATATTAATCGCAATTGTTTTTATTTTTTCTGCCGAAGTCACATTTAAAAACATTTCGGTTTTTAAAACACAAAATAAAAATCCACACAACGCCAACCAAATAAATTGATCGGGCAGTCTGAACTCAAGCCATTTCAAGCTTGAAATTATTTTTTCGCGTTTAAACTGAAACAGCTGAAAAATTTTTGCTTCGAAAATAAATCCCACCGCCAAAGAGCAAATCAGCGTCGCTATCAGCGCGCCCGGCATGTATTGAATTAATTGTTCGAGCGTTATTTTTTCATCAGGATTAATTTGCGTGAGCGCTTGTAAAATCGGAGTCGTTAATTGTTCGGCTAAATTTATTTTTAGCGAACTTTTGGCAACAGCGATATAGCAAGAGACGGCAAAAAAAGCCCCTAACAAAAGCGCAATCAAACTTGTGATTCTCCAAGAAACTCCTCGTTTTTCCAATTCATTGTAGGCTCCCAAAGTCGTCCACACGGCCCCTACATAAATTGCACCAAGAGTCAGTTGTACTAAAAACAGAATGGCTACGATTGTCGCGCCGACACCCCAAAATAAAACAGGCTTTGCTTTTGCTGAAAGCGCTCTTAAAAAGGGCGCCCCCATAAAAGAAAATAGAACAGCAACTAACGCTGTTGCGAAAGCCAAAGTCCATATTTTTTTATTTTGTGTGGGTGTTGTTGTATTCATGAATCACTTCATTCGATTTCTAAAGATTTCTCTTTAAAAATTAATCGTCGTCGCGATCCATACGTGCTTGTTGAGCGGCTTGACGGCGCAACAATGATTTTGCTTCACGTTCTTTTTCGCGCTGTGCAGATTCAGCCAAACCTTTTTTGAAAGATTCAACGTGTTTAGACATTGGTGTTCTTTCGTCTAGAGCTGTATGCATAAAGCGTAAAACTTTATCGTTGATACGCATTGTACGCTCAAGCTCCATGATGGCTTGTGGTTGCGCTTCGTAAACAGCGTGAAAGTAAACAGCTTTCTTTAGCTTGCCAATTTGCGTAGCTAAAGTGCGCTTGCCCCAAGTTTCAACGGCTTGAATATTGCCCTTAAAAGTTGTGATTGTTTCTTTGTTTTTTGCGAACAATGCTTTTTGTTGTTCTGCAGTAGCATCCGGATGCATCAGAATGACGACTTCGTACGGACGTAGAGTTTCGGTCGATTTGACCATAATTTATCCCTTCGGTTAAAGCTTGAACCACCATTGGCCAAGCAAGGACGACTTTGATTCAGTTATTAGACTGAATGTTTGTGTGTGTACACTTTTTTAAAAATGTCTTATTTGTGTAACAGCTTTGCGGTGTCTGTACAAGGCTTGATCTGTGAATGATTATGGTTTTAAATAAACAGATGAGTTTAGCCCTGTCAGTCTTAGATGGCCCCCTTAAAGGAAAAATTATTTCTTTGAAAAAAGATTTCATCTTGAGTGCTTCTTTTTTTTCTGATGAAGAAATGGGCAAAAATCATGCTCAAATAATTTTAGATCAAAATATGTCTTGGAATATTAATGGTTTAGATGAAAATAAAATTCGCATAGGTTTGGGTGAATCCGAGCGAATTTCGTTGATTTTGGGCCTTGTTTTTCATCTGGGGCAAACGGGCTTTAAGGTTGTTGAAAAGCCTAAGCTTCAGCTAGAAGGCTGGGAAGAGGGTTTAACCGACTGGATGAGTGAGCAGCATTGGGAGTCGCGACAAACGGATTTTTTCTTTTTTTTATACCCCGTGCGAATGACTTTTTTATCGGGACCGCAATCCGACGAATTTTTCACGATCAGTTACGGACCCCGAATAATGGGATTTAACAATTTTGATTTAAATATTAAAGACCCCTCGCAGCCCAAAAATATTGTTCGGTTTTATCAGATTGGAGAATCGGCGTACGTTGAAAATTTAATTGGCGGGCTACAAACCGATAAAGTTCTTGTGAATAAAAACCGATTCGATCATCATGCGATAGCCGATGGCGATCGTTTGCAATTTGGTGCACACTTGATTGAATTTACAATTCTTAGATAATAATATTTAGCTCATTAGGATTCGCAAAATGAATGACATTGAATTGATTGAAAAAAAAACCGGATATTACAAAGCCTTCGATGGCACGCCGATTTATTATGAAACGCGTGGCAAGGGCGAACCTATAGTTTTTATTTACGGCATCGCGTGCCTTATGAACCACTGGCATCATCAGGTTGAATTTTTTTCGAAAACAAACACTGTGATTTTATTTGATATTCGCGGGCACCACAAAAGTGTTCCGGTCGGCAACATTGAAAATTTAAAATTTGAACATTTAGCATTCGATTTACAGGGCCTGTTAAAGCATCTGGGTCATTCCAACGCCCACATTGTCGGCCACAGTTTTGGCGCGCCGTACGTTTTAAAAGCGTATGAACAATTTCCAGAAATTTTTGATTCTTTGGTTTTAATTAATGGCTTTGCCCGAAACCCGTTGAAAAAATTATTTGGATTTGAATTTGCCGAACCACTTTATCATTTTTTAAAAACTCAACATCAGAAATCACCTGATCTGTGGAATATGTTGTGGAAAAATTTAATTGATAATCCGTTGGCATTTCAAGTGGCAGCACTTGCGGGTGGCTTTAATATAAAACTGACGCAGTTCAAAGATATTGAGATGTACGGTCGCGGAGTTTCAAGATTAGAATTGCCTTTGTTTTTTGAACTTTTTGGAGAGATGTTAAAGTTCGACGGTACAAATATTTTATCGACCATTGAAAAGCCAACAATGATCGTCGCCGGTGAAAAAGATTTTCTAACGCCGCCGAAGTTTCAACAAGAGATGGCTGAAAAAATTTCGGGTGCACAATTTTGGTTGGTGCCTTATGGTTCGCACTGTTGTCAGTTGGACTTCCCCGAGTTTGTGAATTTAAAACTCAGGGAATTTTTTGATGGTGTGAAATAGTTTTTTAAAACGCTATTTTATATTTTTTAACTTTAACAACTAACGAACAGCGGCCTTCGTAATTTTCCAACCAGTTTTTTCAACTGACGCATCTGATTTAAAAATAATTTTTGCAGATGAACCTGTGATTGGCATTGAAAACGAATCGTCATTTTGGCCACTCAGTGTTTGAACGATATTTCCTTTTGAATCTAAGATTTGAACCGTGTCATAATTGCCTTCAGTATCAAATTTTTCAAAATATAGTGAGAATTCTTTTGTGCCCGCTGCCATTTGAATATCGTAAGTTTCATTTGTGCTTTTTAAATACGGCGATGCTGAAGCATAATTTGCGGGAACAGTTTGCCAATTTGCTGGATCATTTAAATCAGGTACAGGAGTTGTATTTGTTAACGCCGCATAGGCATCAACCAAGGCGCCTGTGCGCGTTTTTCCTCGCAGGCCAGAAATCGGACGCGCTGTTGTTAATAATCTTTGTTTGATTTCTTTCGCAGTTAAATTTGGTTCGTTCGACCACAGTAATGCAGCAACGCCAGACACATGAGGTGTCGCCATTGATGTACCCGACCATGAATCGTATTTTCCGCCCGTTGATGAATAAATATTTACACCCGGTGCGCCGATGTGCACAGAATTTTTTCCATAATTTGAAAAGCCTGCAATTTTACCTGTGTTATCAATTGCTGCGACGGAAACAATATTATCAATCGCGTATGAAGCTGGATACGATGGCGTTGCATCGTTGTTGCTTGAATCATTTCCTGCGGCCGCGATAAAAATTGCACCAGCAGTTTCAGATCTTTTAATGGCATCCATGAGTGTTTGTGAAAAACCGCCGCCGCCCCAAGAATTACTCATGACCTTGGCTCCCATTTTTGTCGCGTAATCAATGGCTTTGATCGCGTTATCCAATGAACCTGATCCGTTTTTATCTAAAAATTTAACGGCCATAATGCTGACGTCCCAATTTACGCCAACGATACCTTTGCCGTCGTTACCTTTTGCGCCAATGGTGCCCGAACAGTGTGAACCGTGACCTTGATCGTCCAGCGCATCACCTTTTCCAGTGATCGCATTGAAACCGTAAATATCATCAACAACACCGTTGCCATCATCATCAACACCAGCTTTACCATTTAATTCGGCCACATTCGTCCACATATTATCTTTTAAATCCGGGTGATTATTATCAACACCTGTATCAATCACTGCCACGATCATTTTTTTTGATCCAGTTTGAATGTCCCATGCTTTTTCAATATTGATGTCTGTGCCTTTGACGCCGACGGTACCGCCCGAATCTTTTTGTCCGATATTTTTTAATCCCCACAACTGATCAATCATCGGGTCGTTGGATACACGATTTGCATGATAAATAAAATTGGGCTCGATGATGTCGACTAAATCATTTTGCGCCAATGTTTTTAAAACAGATTCTTGCGTTTCAAAAACGGGGCGCTTAATCACAACAATATTTTGTGATGGAATTGTTGATTTAATATATGAATTTAAATTCTCAGAAAGCGCATGAATTGATTTTGTCGACATGATATTTTGTTTTAAACGAACAACATATTCACCCGGTACCGATTCGATTTTTGGACTGGCCAAGATCGTCAGCGAAGAAAACAGTAGCGTTGAGAAAATTATTTTTTTGTTGGGCTGCATGCGTGATTATCCTTCCGTAGATAATAAATTCTTTTTTGATTTCGTTTTTTATAAACGTTGCTCAAAAATATTAGCATGCTGTAATTTGGTGCACATTTGTTTTAGAGGTCTCAATTTGAAACTGGGCTTTATACGTATCTAGTCTGTCAGACTAAGATCTAGCTATGATCCTGTTTTTTTATTGGCGTCTGTTGCGTTTTCATCAGAAAAATTAAATTCAAATGCACCTTCAAAATCAAAGGCCATCTGCTGATTTTGATTTGCTAAAGATTTTAATGAAATAATTTTTTGTGGATTATTTTGAATACTTTTTTTCTCGGAAGGAGTCATCACATCCACGCCATGCGCGGCTTTAATTAAATGTTTAATGAAAGCCTCTTGTACAGAGGTTGAAGAGTTAGGGTTAAATCCCATGTCTTTCATCAGCTCGCCCATTTTTTTCATAAACACTCCTGTGGTTATACCAAGATGACGTCATACATTTCTGTATCTTGCTGTATCGTCACTTTGGTCTGGAATCTTTAGATGAACGTCTGGGTTGAAATCTGGTTGAAAATCGCGATGTGTCTGAATCTGAGACGTATGATGCGAAAAATCATGGTTAATAATGACTGAGCGCGTGTTTTTAATTTTAAGGATAAGCTATGGTTATGGAGATTTAGTAGATTAGTCTACAATTTTTAGTAGATTGACCTACTAAAAATTGTAGGTTAGTCTATAGAAATGAAAAAGCTTGTTTTAGACTTTGAATCTATTTTAACTGAACGCCTTGTGGATGAACGTTTTCCACTGATTCAAGTGTTGCTGGGACCAAGACAAATCGGTAAAACGACCACAACATTGCATTGGGCTGAGAAAAACTTTTCAAAAGACAGCTTTATTTTTGCAACAGCTGAGGACTCTGGCGGAATCGCAAGCTGGATTGAAAACTTGTGGCAAGATGCCGTTACAGATTCAAAAGTTAAAATTTTAATTATCGACGAAATTCAAAAAATTGAAAACTGGTCTGAAACAATAAAAAAATTATGGGATCGCGGCCAAAAAGATAAATCAAAATATTTAAAAATATTATTACTGGGCTCAAGCTCGTTAAAAATTCAAATGGGCTTGTCCGAAAGCCTGACAGGGCGCTTTGAATTAATTCGTGCCCATCATTGGGATTACACAACCTCAAATTCATTGCAAAAAATGAATCTTGAAACGTATCTAAATTTCGGCGGCTATCCGGGGTCATATCCATTTATTTCAGAGCCCAACAGATGGAAAAATTATATCGCAGATTCAATTATCGACACGGTTATTGGCAAAGATATTTTACAAGTTGCCAATGTTAAATCACCCGCACTTTTAAAGCAGGCTTTTTATATTTTATCGTCGCTGCCTGCGCACGAAATCAGTTACAATAAAATTTTAGGTCAACTGCAGGACCGTGGAAACACAGATTTAATTAAATATTATCTGGATCTTTTTGAGGGCTCATATTTAATTAAACCTATTTTTAAATTTTCAAAAACTGTTTTACGAACGAGGTCCTCGTCTCCAAAAATAATTTTGATGTCGCCAGCACTTTCCTGTTTTCACAAAATGGGCCAAATTGATTCGTCCTATTTAGGTCACGTGTTAGAGTCTTGCGTGGGCGCAGATTTAATTCGTGCGGGATTTGATTTGTACTATTGGCGCGAAGGCAAGTTCGAAGTCGATTTCGTCTTTGAATATAAAAATAAAATCATCGCCATCGAAGTTAAATCCGGCAAAAAGAAAAACGCCAAGGGCCTTGATGAGTTTAAAAAAATTTATCCGACCGCTGAAACAATTTATGTGACGTTTGAAAATTATTTAATGTTTTCAAAAGATGTTTTGGCGTTTTTAAAGCGGTTGATTTAGCTATTAGCTAAAACTGATCGACGCGATTTAAAATAAATGTGCCGATTGTTTTTGTTGTGCCGTTGGGAAGGTGTTCATAGAAATTGCCCGCAATTTTTTCTTCGTTGTTTAACTTGTACATCTGAATATATTGTGTTTTTTCCCAACCAATAATAACTCCATACATGCCGTCAATTTGCTGCCCAAGTCCTCCAGAGCTACTAAACGTTCTAACTCCATATCCGTCTTGACCCACTTTGCGAACCTCGATCGATCCAGTTAAAAAATCTTTGTTTTGTTTTTGAATTTTTTTAAAACTCATCGTGATCGACGCATAAGTATTTTGATTTACATCTTTAACCGGCCCCTTGAACACGCCATTCAGATCGGCCACTATTTTTGAATCCGATTCTTTTGCTTCAGATATAAAAGCATTTATATTTTTTATTTCTGTTTTTTCAAGAAAGCGCAAAACCTCTTTATTACTTTGTGCATTTTTCAACATCCACTCATAAGATTTATACCTAGCTTGATTTAAATTTGTCCATTTTTCTGATTTTGATTTTTCAACGCGTTGATTTTTTTCTATGGGCGCCTGTGTTTTTTCAATCGGCTTTTCTGCCACTACAGGCTTTGTCACACACTGCGCTTTGCCGATTGATAAATCTTTTTCTTTCTCTTCCGATAAATGCAGGCTTAAGTCAGCCAGAAACACGGTCATGATTTTTGATAAAACTTCGTCGGCTTTTTTTAAATCTGAGCTGTCTAGTAAATCTTGAAATTTTGTTTTTAACGCAGCCAATTCAGACGCTGATTTTTCAGTCTCGGCTGAGTCGCTGCGCATTTTAATATATTCTTTGGATTCAGTAATTGTTTTTTCGCCGTAATTGCGACCAAAAACAAACGCCGCTACGAGGCCGCACAACACAAAAAATATTTTTAAAAAATCTTTCATGTTATGTGGCCGCAACAATCGGCGTGACTATGAACATTAAGCCATGTCTCCGCCGTGAACGGCTTCTTTTTTTGTCCATGAAGCGCGCAAATATTCGCGATTCATTTTTGCAATATTAATTAAAGAAATTTCTTTCGGGCACGAAGCCGAACACGTTCCTGTGCTTGTGCACGCGCCGAATTGTTCAGAGTCCATTTGCGCAACCATATCCAATGCGCGCTGATCTTTTTCAACAGCACCTTGTGGTAATAATGCTAAATGAGTAATTTTAGCTGATGTAAAAAGAGCGGCCGATGCATTTTTGCATGACGCCACACAAGCTCCGCAACCGATACATGCCGCAGATAAAAAAGCTTCGTCGGCATCGTATTTTGGAATCGGAACCGCATTTGCATCCGGCGCGCCACCTGTGTTTGCAGAAATATATCCACCGGCTTTAATAATTCTGTCAAACGCAGAACGATCAACCATTAAGTCTTTGATAATTGGAAAAGCTTCGGCGCGCCAAGGCTCAAGCGTTACTGTTTGGCCATCAGAAAAATTTCGCATATGCAACTGACAAACTGTTGTGCCTTTTTGCGGGCCATGTGCGTTGCCGTCGATCATGAAACCGCAACTGCCACAAATACCTTCGCGACAATCGTGATCAAATGCGATTGTTTCTTCGCCTTTAACAACAAGTGATTCGTTGATGACATCAACCATTTCTAAAAACGAAGCGTCAGGTGAAACGTTTGGCGCATCGTAGGTTTTAAATTCACCTTTGGATTGGTTATTTTTTTGACGCCAAATTTTTAATGTTAAATTTAAATTTTTTTTATTTTCCATCATTGCCTCTATTTATACGAACGAGTTGCTAATTTCACGTTATCAAATTTTAAATCTTCTGTGTGGCGAGTCTGCGCTGTTTTTGCGTTGCCATTCCATTCCCAAGCGGCCACATGACAAAATTTTTCATCGTCACGTTTTGCTTCGCCGTTGTCTTGGTGTTCTTCGCGGAAATGACCGCCGCAAGATTCTTCGCGAACTAAAGCATCGCGACACATTAACTCACCCAGCTCGATAAAATCAGCAATGCGACCGGCTTTTTCAAGCTCTGTGTTAACGCTATTTGCATCGCCGGGAATTGTAATATTGTTTTGAAATTCTTCGCGCAATTTTTGAATTTTTGAAATCGCTTCTGTAAGGCCTTCTTTGGTGCGCGACATTCCACACTTGTCCCACATGATTCGACCTAATTCTTTGTGCATACTTTCAACTGTGCGCGAACCTTTTGTGTTCATCATTTTATCAATATCGGTTTTTACATCATTTGTTGCAGATTTAAATGCATCATGTGTTGTTTCGATTTTTTCTAATTTTGTTCCCGCAAAATAATTTCCGATGGTATACGGCAAAACAAAATATCCATCCGCCAAGCCTTGCATAAGTGCCGAAGCACCCAAACGATTTGCGCCGTGATCAGAAAAATTCGCCTCGCCCGCAACAAATAATCCGGGAATTGTTGATTCTAAATTGTAATCAACCCAAAGGCCGCCCATTGTATAATGCGGAGCTGGAAAAATTCTCATCGGTTGTTTGTACGGATTTTCTCCGGTGATTTTATCGTACATTTGAAATAAATTTCCGTAGCGTTCTGCGATTTTATCTTCGCCTAAACGCTGAATGCTGTCGCGGAAATCCAAAAACACTGCAGTTTCGCCGCCGTTAGCACCAAAGCCTTCATCAACACGAAATTTAGCTTGTCTTGAGGCCACATCACGCGGAGCTAAATTACCAAAACTTGGATAAATACGCTCTAAAAAATAATCGCGTTCTGAATCTGGAATTTCTGCAGACGGGCGCTTGTCGCCTTTTTTTGAAGAGACCCAAAGTCTGCCGTCGTTACGAAGTGATTCTGACATTAGTGTTAATTTTGATTGGTTATCACCATGAACTGGAATGCACGTTGGATGAATTTGCGTGTAACAAGGATTTGCAAAGAACGCTCCTTTTTTGTGAGCGCGCCAAGTCGCCGTCACCGCGCACGCCATCGCATTCGTGGAAAGATAAAATACATTTGAATATCCGCCACTTGCTAAAATCACGGCGTCTGCAACGTGCGATTCTAATTCTCCGGTTAATAAATTTCGAACTATAATTCCGCGCGCTTTTCCGTCGATCACAACCAGGTCTAACATTTCACGACGCGTGTACAAATCAACAGTGCCTGCGTCGGCCTGTCTCATCATTCCAGAATACGCGCCCAGTAATAATTGTTGGCCCGTTTGTCCGCGAGCATAAAACGTTCTTGAAACCTGCGATCCACCAAATGAACGATTTGAAAGTAACCCGCCATATTCACGAGCCAACGGAACACCTTGCGCAACAGCCTGATCAATAATATTTACTGAAACTTCTGCCAGACGGTGAACGTTCGCTTCACGTGCGCGAAAATCGCCGCCCTTAACAGTGTCATAAAAAAGTCTTTGCACAGAATCGCCATCATTTTGATAATTTTTTGCAGCGTTTATTCCGCCCTGCGCAGCAACCGAGTGCGCTCTGCGTGGTGATTCATGAACGCAAAATGATTTCACTTTGTAACCCATTTCTCCCATCGCTGCGGCCGCAGAAGCGCCGGCCAAGCCTGTGCCCACAACGATCACTGTGTGCTTTCGTTTGTTGGCCGGATTTACAAGTTTCATATTGAATTTGTGATTCGTCCATTTTGAATCAATATCACCTGAAGGAATTTTGCTATCTAATTTATTTGTCGTCATATTTTATATCCTGACCTTAATTGTGAATTAAAAAAACATACAGCGGTTGTGATAAAAATCCGCCCACAACAATGACCGCATAGATCCATGCAAATTTTTTCAAAGATTTTTGCATTTTGCGTTCTAAAATTCCAAACGATTGAAAAATTGAATGCGCTCCGTGCGACAAGTGAAACATCAACAAAATCAACGAAACAAAATACCACGCAACATATACGGGTTGCTTAAAAACTTCTAAAACCAATTTATGCAGATCGCGCATTTCAACACCGTTCACATTTGTTGTGTATTCAGCGCCGTATTTAAATGTAATTAAATGCAAAATAATAAAAGCCAAAACAATCGAGCCCTGAATAGCCATTGTTCTGGATGCCAATGATGATCCTTTTGATCCGTTTGGAGTAATCGCGTATCTGCTTTGTCTTGATTTACGATTTTGAATCGTTAATGTGATCGCCGTAAAAATATGCGCACACAATGACAAAATGAGAACGCTTTCTGCGACATACAGAAGCGGTTTATTCGACACAATCGCGTGGCCGTAAGCGTTGTATAAATCTCCGCTGACAAGAATCAGCATATTGCCCGCCATGTGAGTTAACACAAAGCCCAACCAAACAAGTCCCGTGATGCCCATGATATATTTTCGGCCCACAGTTGATTTTAAAAAATCCAACATATTTTTTCCTTTATCTATTTATTTTTATAATCTAAATTAATATTTTTTTAGGAGAGGTTCAAATGAAAATATTCGTTTGTCTAAAACAAGTTCCAGACACAGAGACAAAAATTAAAATTTTACCAGACCAGTCGGGCATTGATCCAGCTGGAATCAAGTGGGTGATGAACCCTTACGACGAATATGCCGTCGAAGAAGCCATTAAATTTCGCGAAAAAAACCCAACTGCCCAAGTTTGGGCTATTTCAATGGGTCCAAAGGCTCGCGTTTCTGAATCTTTACGAACTGCATTGGCCATGGGCGCCGATGAAGCCATTGTGATTAACTCTGTGGAAAACACAGATGCATTAACAACGGCCAAGGCATTGTCATCTGTCATTAGTTCAGAAACTGGTGCGCATCTGATTTTCTCTGGCAAATTGTCGATCGACAACAATCAGTCGTCGGTTCCGCAAATGGTCGCAGAATTTTTAAATCTGCCGCACACATCTGTTGTTTCAAAATTCGAAGCTGGCGCAGAAAACGTAACTGTCGAACGCGACGTCGATGGCGGAGCCAAAGAAATCGTACAAATGATGACGCCGGCATTAATTTCTGCAAACAAAGGTTTAAACATGCCTCGGTATGCAAGTCTTCCAGGAATCATGAAGGCGAAGAAAAAAGTTATTAAAGAAATTGAATTTTCGTCGTTAGGAATTGCAGCAACAGAACAAAAAATAAAATATTCTGGGTACTCTTTGCCGCAAGAAAAATCGCCGGTGAAATTATTAACTGGTGATGTAGCGGCGCAGGCGAATGAATTAATCAAATTATTACGTGACGAAGCAAAGGTGTTATAATTTATGTCTAAAATTTTAGTTTTTTCTGAATTTCAAAATAATAATTTAAAACGCAGCTCTCAAGAGCTTTTGCAATTTGCGGCAAAATCTGGTGCTGAATCTGTGATTGGTTTTTCATTGGGATCACAAGCGGGCGCTAATGCCGCACAGATGGCTCATCACGGAGCCACTGAAATTCATCTTTCAAAAGACGCAGGATTTGACGCCTATAATCCGGAATTATTTTCAGCCGCCGCTGCAGAAGCTATTCAAAAAACCGGGGCCACAATTATTCTGGCTTCTGCAAGTGCCTTGGGTAAAGATTTATTTCCGCGTGTTGCTGCAAAATTATCATGTGGTGTTGTTTCTGATGGCGTTGAAATCACAATTGTTGGTGATGATGTTAAGGTTAAAAAGCCGCTTTATTCAGGCAAATGTTTTGCGACCGCAGCGTTTGAAAATTCTAGCGTTAAAATTGTGTTGATGCGAGCAAATCAGTTGCCCGTCGTGGCTGCTGATACAACAAAAACTGCAAATATCACTGAACACAATTTTGCAAAGCCAAATTTAAAAACACTGATTAAAGAAATCGTTAAAGGAACTTCTGAAAAATTAGATTTAACAGAAGCAAATATTATTATTTCTGGCGGTCGTGGATTAAAAGAAGCTGGCAATTTTAAAATGTTAAATGATCTGGCTGATGTTTTGGGCGCCACCGTCGGCGCAACTCGCGCGGTTGTTGATGCCGGTTGGGTGGGGCACTCAATGCAAGTTGGTCAAACTGGAAAAACCGTAGCTCCGTCATTATATATTGCGGTTGGTTTGTCGGGCGCAATTCAGCATTTGGCCGGCATGAGCGGATCAAAAGTTATTGTTGCAATTAACAGCGACGCCAATGCTCCCATTTTTCAAAAAGCAACTTACGGAATTGTCGGCGACGCATTTGAAATTATTCCGAAGTTAACCGAAGAATTTAAAAAAGCACTTCACGGTTAAAGAAAAATTTGACTGCATTTGTGAATAAATTTCGGGGAATTATTTTAGGTTTTTTAATCTGGATTATTTACAAAATACTTTCTTCGACATGGAGAATTTCTGTTTTTGAACATCCAGAAATGAAGGCTTGTATTTCTGAAAAAAAATCTTTTGTATTGGCGCATTTTCACGGCGACGAATTGGTTTTGTTATCGCAAATTCGAAAATATCAAATAGCTACGATTACATCGACAAGCAAAGATGGTGAACTGATGAATACGGCAGTTCGTTTAATGGGCGGCAAAACTTCGCGCGGATCGTCCACGCGTGGCGGAGCTTCTGCCCTAAAAGGTTTAATTCAACTTTGTAAATTGGGTCACAGTTGCAGTTTTGCTGTCGATGGGCCGAAGGGTCCGATTTTTGAAATCAAGCCGGGAGTTTTTGAAACCGCGCGGTTGATCAAGGCTCCCATTTTTGTGGGCGGCGTAGCTGTCGATCGTGCATGGCATTTTCCAAAATCATGGAATAAAACTTTTTTACCAAAACCATTTTCAAAAGTTCACATTTGCTGGCAGGGTCCAGCTTTAGTGATTGATAAATCGATCGACCCCAGAGATCCTGATTTAGCAAAAGCTCTGCAAAATCAGCTTTTTGA
>CANBND010000067.1 GCA_947370945.1 Pseudobdellovibrionaceae bacterium
AGTGCCGACGAACCCAAGGGCATGGAAGGCGTTAGCCATTTCATCGAACATTTAGTTTTTAAAGGCACGCGAAAATATAACGTCGGCGAAATTGCAAGCGTCGTTGAAGCTTCGGGCGGGGAATTAAACGCCTACACGTCATTTGATCAGACGGTATTTTACGTAACTATATCTAAAAATTATTCAAATGTGGCGCTGGATGTAATTTCAGAAATGATGGGACACCCGACATTTATTCCCGCTGAAGTCGATAGCGAACGCGAAGTCGTCTGTGAAGAAATTAAAATGGGCCAAGATTCTCCGGGCAGATCATCATCGCAGCTCATGTTCAAATCAGCCTTTAAAAAACATGCTTACGGAATTCCTGTGATTGGGTACGATAAAAATGTCAGATCATGGTCAACTCTAAAAATTAAAAAGTTCTATCAATCCCGATACGTGCCATCAAATATGGTACTCATTGTTTCAGGTGATTTTGAATCTGTTGGAATGAAAAAAGAAATTATTAAATTATATTCTGATTTTCAACCGCACAAATTGCAAAAAATGAATCGAAAAAAAGAACCCGTCCAAAAAAAATCGACATTTTCTGTTCAAAATAAAAAAATTGCAGAATCATATTTTCAAATGGCACTTCCTGCGCCCAACGTAAAACACAAAGACGTCCCTGCTATGGATATTTTAGCCCTTGTTTTAGGTCAAGGTGAAACCAGCAGATTGTACGCTAAAATGCGTCTGGAAAATACAGTTGTAAATTCAATCTCGTGTTTTAATTATAATCCGCAAGATTCAGGATTGTTCGCGTTCAGCGTGAAATATTCTGACCAAGATACTAAAGAAATTTTTAAATTACTATTCATAGAAATTGAAAAAATTAAAAACCAAGGAATTACTTGGGATGAATTGCGAAAAGCCATTTTAAATATTTCATCAGAGCAATTTTATTCAATTGAAACTGTTGACGGCATAGCAAACAAAATTGGCTCTGCGCAATTTTATTTAAACGATACAAATGCGCATGAAAAATATTTAAAACAAATTCAAAAAATTACTCCAAAGCAGGTTCAAAAAATTGCACAAAAATATTTTTTACCACAAAAAGCAAATTACAGCCTGATGGGTCCAGCCAGCGATGCCGATAATAAAAATATCTTAAAGTCTGCTGAAAAGACGTGGCTTGATTTAATCAAAAACAAATCAAAAACAAAAACTGTGATTGATAAAAAATTGAAAATTCCAAAAATTGAATTTAAAACGATTAAAAAAACAAAAAAATCTGATGTAGAAATTTTAAAAACAAAAAAAGGAACTGAAGTTTTATTTTTAAATTCGACAGAAATTCCTACTGTGACATCGAAAATTATTTTTGGCGGCGGGGGAAGACTTGAAACTAAAGAACAAATGGGTTTGACCGAAATGTTGAATCGCACGCTTGTGACCCAGACCAAAAATAAATCAGAAAATCAAATTTTAAAACTGATCGAAGATAGCGCGGCGGGAATTTCAGCCTTTGGTGGAAAAAATACAACTGGTTTTTCAATGGAATACATGAAGCCTTTTGAAAAACAGATTTTAAATTTATCGGCTGAAATTATTAACGAAGCTGTTTTTTCCGACGACATTTACAATCGCGAAAGATCAGTTTTAGAAAAACAAATTCTGGCCAAACAAGATCAACCGTCATATTTGTGTGGTCGACAATTCAATCAAGCCATTTTTTCGGGCCATCCAATTTCATTTGATCAATCAGGAACGGCTGAAACCTTGAAAAATATCACAACTGCAGACATTCAACAAATGTATGACCACATCAGATCAGAAAAAAACATGCAGGTGACAGTCGTTGGCGATTTTAATCGCACGGTATGGATGAATTTAGTTGAAGATATCGAAAGTAATTTTAAATCAAAAGGTTCTCGTTTAGAAAAAAAACCATTCGATATATTGAAAGAAAACAAAAGTGTTTTCTTGGAAAAAGACAAAGAACAATCACATGTGATTGTAGGTTGGCAGGCGCTGTCATTAACAGACCCAGAGCGACATACTCTTGAAATTATTCAGGCCATTATGGCAGGACAAGGCGGCAGATTGTTTATTGAACTGCGCGATAAAAATTCATTAGCCTATTCAGTATCGCCGATCAAAATGGAATCTTTGGAATGTGGATACTTCGGCGGATATATCGCATGTTCTCCGGACAAGGTTGAAAAAGCCTTAGGAATGTTTCACGATGAGTTTAAAAAAATATCAACCGATTTAATTTCTAACGAAGAACTATCGCGGGCCCAAAAATATTTGATCGGCCAACATGATATCGGTTTGCAAAGAAAATCTTCGATTTGTAATTTAATCGCGTTTGATCATTTTTACGGAAACGACATTCATGAATCGATGAATATTGCTGGAACTTATCAAAAAATTACAAGGGAACAAATTCGTACGTTGGCGGAAAAAATATTTTCTAAACCTTACGTGACAAGTATTGTTGGGCGGAAATAAGCGAGAGATGATAGTATCACATGATACTATCAAGCTTTAACCAATTTTTTTAAGCTGCACTTGCGGATCAAAATATTGTGATTTAAATTTTGATCCAGCCTGCTGCATTTTGCCCAGACATTGTGGGACATATCCGGTCACATCCAGCTGACCTTTTTTATTTAATTCAAAAATATTTGATCTTGAAATAATATCGACTTGCATACCTGTCAGCTCTAAAATTTCGACGATTTGTCGGTGGCCGTCAGGGTGCCTGCGCAATTGCACAACTAAATCTATGGCGCTACTCATTTGTCCGCGAATATATTTTAACGGGATGTCTCCGTGACCTAACGTGATCAAAGTTTCAAGTCGCGCCAAACAATCAATCGCCGTGTTTGAATGAACAGTTGTCATTGAACCTTCGTGACCTGTGTTGATGGCCTGTAACATATCAAAAGCTTCGGGGCCGCGACATTCGCCAACGACAATTCGATCGGGTCGCATACGCAGTGCATTCACTAAACAATCACGCGCCGTAAAATTTTGATTTTCTTTTTTAACCGTCAGCATATGAATCCAATTGGGATGTTGTGGTTTTAATTCTTGGGTGTCTTCAATTGAAACAATTCTTTGATCGTGTGGAATGGATCTGGCCATTGAATTTAAAAATGAAGTTTTGCCGGTGCCAGTTCCACCAGACACAACAATTGTTAAACGTGATTCAATTGCTGATTTTAAAAAATCAGACGCCTTGTCAGACATAAAGTTTAATTTAACCAAATCATCAAACGTAAATGATTTCACAGAAAATTTTCGAATCGTCAGCGTCGGCGATTTCGGTGTCAGCGGCGGCAATGTGATATTATATCTGTGACCCTCAGGTAAAATTCCGTCAAAAGAGAAATTTTTCGAATAATCTTTTTTGTCGTTAACCAAAATTGAAAAAATCAGATCTTGATATTCGCGTTCATCGATAAATTGCGCGGCTGTTTGCACCAGCATTCCACGGTGTTCGACAAAAACTTTATTCCACGAATTCACCATGACTTCTGACATATCATCAGATTCAAGTAATGATTTTAGGGGGCCATAGGCTAAAATATTTTTGTTGCTCACGTAAAGTATTTATCGACCTTAAGGAACCACGACTTGAGTCGAGAAATGAACAATCTCAGAGGCAAATTCAACTTTCTTCGTCATTCTTCCGATAAGTGTATTAATATGAGACTAAGACTATGAGTTTTTTGTTAATGTCGCCCGAACAACATTTTACAGAAGTTCTGCAGGAAGCTTGCAAAGAGCGAAAGATAAAATCGTTTCCGCTGCTTGAAACTTATTTAGTTCATATGTTAAAACACTATTTGAATTCAAAAAATTTATTCACGCCTTTTCAAGACGACACAACAGAAAAGGCGCCGGAATCTTTAGCGGAATTGTATCTGACGGCAATGAATACTGACCCTCCAAAAAATAAAGAAATTATGAAAGTCTTGGCCGACAGGACGTTGTATATGTCAGGTTTTTTTGGCGATTCGTTACAACGGAAAATTGTGGATATCGATTATTACGCCGATATTGGTAGCGCCGCTTATCATAATTTGGCGACGTGGACCAAAGAAGACACCGTTGCCACAGTTTACAAAACGTTTTCGGCGAAGTTTTTTGATTATGTTGAAGTTCTAAGCTACATCAGTGAAAAATCGGCGATACAAACCGATCAAAATATTTTACGACTGTACGAAAGATACATTAAAACGGGCTCAGAGCTTGCCCGCGAAAAATTAACGTCGATGGGCATCGCAACGCTGCCAAAAGATCAATTGAAAATCACAAAAGCCTAAGTTAAATTTAACTCATGAGTTTAAGTCACATGATTATTTTAGCAATTATTATTCTGGTTGTCGTGCCGCCAGAAAAACTACCCGAAGTCATGCGCACAATTGGTAGCCTGTTTAACGATATACGCAGACAAACATCGGGTATCTGGGACGATTTAAAAAACGAAGCCGCTTTTAATCCAAATGAAATTTTAAAACCGGCTGACTTTACACTTAAAAATATTTTAGATGAAAAAAAATCTTCTACCACAGAAGATGTAAAGATCGCTGAAAATGTCACAGAAAAAAAAGATGCAGACCCAAAACAATCCTGAAGAACAAAACATGACGCTGATTGATCATCTTCGCGAATTGCGAGCGTGTATTGTGCGCGCGGCGATTTCAGTTTTTGTTGGTATGGCGTTGTGCTGGGGATTGAGTGACAAAATTTTCGATCTGATTCGAAAACCGATTATGCCTTATTTGCAAGGCGGCGGTTTGGTTTTTACAGCGCCGATGGATAAATTCATGGCCCACATTAAAATTGCATTTGTTATGGGTGTTATAGTGGCTGCGCCATTTTGGCTGTACCAAGTTTGGAAATTTATTTCTCCTGCGCTTTACAAAAGTGAAAAAAAATTAGCAATAGGTTTTGTTGCAGCAGGTACGTTTCAATTTTTAGCAGGAGCCAGTTTTTGTTATTTAGTCGTATTGCCCGCTGCATTTGAATTTTTAATGCACTTTGGTGGAACCATAGACAAGCCAATGATTACGATTTCTCAGTATCTGGATTTTTTTTCACAGACCGTTATTATTTTCGGACTGACATTTGAAGTTCCTGTTGTCATTGCGTTTTTGGGCTTAATGGGTTTAGTCAGTCATAAATTTTTAAAAGAAAAACGCAGATACGCTATTGTGGCAAATACAATTTTGGCAGCAATCGCTACGCCACCAGATTTTATCAGCATGATGTTGTTATTGGTGCCATTATTAATTATGTACGAAATTTCAATTTTTATTGTAGGCATTTTTGAAAAAAGAAAAATAGAAAATTTAAACAAAATAGGTTAACAGGAGATTATTATGATATACGCAGGTTTTTGGAGACGTTTTGTCGCTGTCATTATTGACGGATTAATCTTGATCATACCCAGCTTAGCTGCAGGTTATGCCGTGCCTATTGCGGGACCAGTTTTAATTAGTTTTTTATACGCACCGTTTTTCACTTCATCAATGTTGCAGTCCACTCCGGGTAAAGCAATTATGGGAATGGCAGTTGTTGATGAAAATGGAAACACCTTAACTTTAAAGGCTGCGATCATCCGCGAACTTGCCAGATATTTATCAGTGCTGTGTATTTGCATCGGTTATTTAATGAATTTATTTACGGCAAAACGGCAAACGCTTCACGACATCATCGCACAATCAGTCGTTGTTATGAAAACACCACCAGAAGTTAATTATTTTCAAGTTTGGTTAGCAGAAATTAAAAAACTGGGCGGTGATGCGTCGGCCAGCCAAGAAATTATAAAAACAACACCGAATGCAAACGCAGCAAAAGCGATCGAAGATTTGCATAAATTATTTCAATCTGGTGCAATTACTCAAGCCGAATACGAAAGCAAAAAAGCTGAGTTGCTAAATAAAATATAACGCAAACAAAGTTTGCCGGATGCAAGGCTCGACGGAGCAGGAGAAGATTTTATGAAAAAATTATTATTCATCGCAGGACTTATATTTGCCACAACAATTCACGCGGAAGAAGTCAGTGTTGGTAAAGTTGATACGTCACAAGACACAACAATCTCAATTAAAAAGGGAGCAAATGCAACGGAAGCCAAAAAAAAGTATTCAGTTGTGGAAGGTGAACACGAAGTTGTCGGCGACAAAGACGTTGTGGCAAAGTCTGCTGAAAAAAATTGGAAAGCGGCCTGCACTGAATGGAAAAAAGAATTTCGCGAAGATAACAAAGACAACAAAATCATCTCTATTGTTTGCGGCCGTATGGTTTGTGAAAAAGTAGGTGTTGAATCAACGTGCCAGTCACAAGCAAAATATAAAATTAAAACTTTATCTGAGGAATAATTTTGAAATTACCGACAGATAAATTTTTAATCCTAATCTTTTTTGCAATTTTATCAAGTCGTGGGTTTGCAAAAATAAAACAGCCAGAAAAGTGGAGCTGTCGCCTCACCACGCAAGATGCTGCTAAAGAGAAATTTAATTTTGATCTTGAAATTTATAAAAATCAATTACGAATTGAATCTGAGGATATGTATAAAAATTTGAAAAACGAACCAGTGCTTTTGCAAATCAAAAAAGTTGATGTAAATAATAAAGTATTAACTTGGTATGCAAACGCTGATGTCACTGATTATTTTCAGAAAGACAAAGCTGTGAAAAGCCGCCACATATTGGCGACAATTTTATTGTCTGAATTAAGTACAAAGTTTGTACAAAACACAAAAAATATTTTAGTCATTAGAAATCATGTAGAAAACGAATCAGAGATAACAGTTGATTCGGCCCAGGGTATCTGTTCTCGGCCGCTGTAAGTTAAAAAGAATAAGTTTTACTTCAAACTTCTGATAATTTGAAATTTCTTTTCACCAGAATTTATTTTAAAAGTAAGTTCTGGCATTTGTTCCGACACAGTTCCGGCAGAATCCAAACCCGTTAATTTTATTTTATTTTCACCCGCGACAACCGGAATTCTGATGATTTGAAAAGTTTTCGGAAATATCGACCACTGTCTTAGATCCGCACGTTCAGACGCCACCATCGCAAGCCAAGCGACGGTTCCAAGTGCTCCGTCTTTTTGTCTGATTTGGTGAGCTAAAACTTCTTTCGCTGCACGAGCAGCAATTCTTCTGGCAATTAATGATCCGTAATCATCTTCTAATGTTTGAATGGCTGCGTGTTCAACGTTGTAAACTGATTCGCTGAAATAAGTTTGATCGCCGACCTCAGCCTTCAATTGTTGAGTTTGACTGAAAACAGGAACCAAGTGTGCGCTGATGTTATCGCCAGGTCTTGGTGCTTTGCGCGGACCCCAGCCCTGCATGAAAATTAAAATCAGTTCTGTTTTTTTGTAATCTTTAGATTTTTTAATTTCTTCATCGGTCGCAGATATTTTTTTTATTAACGTATTATATTCATCTGTGCGATGCGCTCTCCAGCATGTTCGTAACATATCACCAGCGACAGATCGATAATTTGTATCCAGAAAATAGGCGTCTTTAAAATCGATACAGGCATCATCGTATTTTTTATCGGCTTCCCAAATAAGACCCGACAAATATTTTGAGAATGAATTCAATTCGAATTTTTTCTTGTTTTCATTATTCAGTTTTACAAATTTTTGATTCATCTTGCGAACTTCAATTAACGCATCGTCAAAATTTTGCAGTTGCAGATAATTTGTCGCCAGAGAAACATTTAAAAATAATTTTTCGAAAGTATCGCCTTTGTATTGCAGCATTTCTTCGTTAAATAATGTGGCGCCGGTTACGCGACTGGCCGATATGTAATCGTTTTCGTCGGCCAATTTTTCGGCCTGTAAAAAAATCGAATTACTTTTTGAATAATTACCACAGATTTGCAGGGCAGATCCATAGTCCATTAAATAAACCAATTGATCGCCACCGGTTTTATTTGAAAGGTCCTCTAGATTTTTTAATGCCAAATCGCATTGGCCTTGAGACAAAAAATTTCGGGCTGGTGAAACTTTATTTTGGTAAGTTGCACAGCCCGATAAAATTAAAAATAAAATGTTAAGATATTTGAACAATTGATTTTATATTTAAAAATTAAATTAGAAACCGATTGATTTTTTCTTGAATGATTTACGAATTTGTTTTTGGTTTGTCCAAGTGATTAGATTTGTTTTTAAATTTGTTAAATTCAAAGTTATTTTATAATAAACAGTTTTATCTTTGCCGACCTCTTGAACGATTGAATCAATGCGACCGTTGACGATATAATCGGTACCAACTTGACCGCCAGCGCCTTTTTTTGTTTCTTCAGAAACCATTCCTGAATTTTGGTAATCATATTCATTTGAAACATCACCGCGTGCTTCTTTGTCAACGAAAGCCACTTTGCCAGAGTTTGTTAACTCAACGCGAACCATATCCATAATACTTTGAGTATCGATATGTTCTGAAGTTTTATTTTGTAAATTCGTCACCATTAAAATTGGCATTTTGTTCGCTGCTGCAATTGATTTGTGTGCGACCAATGAATTCACCATGTCTTTAACAACAACTTGCATGTCTGTTTCAGACCATTGGTCATTCATCAAATTTTGTTTTTCAGCGTCTTCGTATTGACCCTTAACAAAGGCTTTTGGTCCGCACGCAGAGATTGAAACCAAGACGGCTAGCGATAATAATAAATTTTTCATTTGAACTCCTTTTATAAATTAAGTGAAAGATAAACTTCTTTAAATAGTTTATCTTAACTTTCGAATTGAATCAACACAGCGCCAGATTCAACTGAATCGCCTTGTTTCACCCGGACCTGTTTGATTTTAACATCACTTGATGCGCGCATTTCGTTTTCCATTTTCATAGCTTCCATGATCAACAAGGGCTTTCCGGCTTTGACTTCGTCACCAGCTTTGACAAATATTTCAATAATCTTACCTGGCATGCCTGATTTTAATTCTGCGGCCGCGCCGAAGCCGCCGCCCTTTTTCAATGATTCATGCAATAACATTTCATCATTAAAAATTTTGATCGTGCGAAATGAATTTCGGGTGAAAACGGTATACTCAGTATCTTGACCGACAACATCAATCAGAAATGATTTTCCACCGAATAAAAAACTGACATATTCTTCGGCGGATCTGTAATCATTTTTTGAAATTTCGTGGTGAACCCAATCTTTGCCTTCTTGTTGCAAAGAAACTTTCCACGTTAATTTTTCTTCGTGAACATCAACTTTATATTTTTTATTATTTAAAACTGCTTCAAAATACATAATGATTCCCTTTGTGTTCGATTTACGTGCGCAACTGAATTTTACGGCCAATGCGGCGCCAATTCGAGGCCACATTCAATCTACGAACATCTTTTGATTTTCTGTCTTGATAAGCAGTGATTGCGGCTGCAATTAAAAATACAGGATCATCAATTTCTTTAAATAATTCAGGTTCAAGCACTTCGAAATTTTTTTCAATAAATTGTGTCGTATAAGTGCCATCTAAAAATTTTGGATGTTTTAAAATTGATTTATGTAAAACAATATTTGTTTTAATTCCTGTTAGAACAAATTCTGTCAGCGCGCGCTGCATGCGATCGATGGCTTCTTCGCGGGTTTCGCCCCACGTGATAACCTTAGCAATCATCGGATCATAATAAATCGGAACTTCATAACCAGGGTAGGCATAAGAATCAATTCGCAAAAATGGCCCCTGCGGATGACGACAAGCTCTGATCATTCCTGGATGAGGTTTATACGTGATCGGATCTTCGGCGCAAATTCTGGCTTCGATCGCATGACCTTTTTGTTTAATATCTTTTTGTTCGAAACTTAAAGGTTTTCCTTTGGCCACCCAAATTTGTTCTTTGACCAAATCGAATCCTGTCACAAGTTCAGTAATGGGATGCTCCACTTGTAAACGGGTGTTCATTTCCATAAAGAAAAATTCTTTGGTTTTATTATCAAAAATAAATTCAATAGTGCCGGCGCCAATATAATTTATTGATTTCGCTGCGCGAACAGCAGTTTCGCCCATGATTTCACGAATATCATTCGGCACACTCGGAGACGGGGACTCTTCGATAATTTTTTGATGACGACGCTGAACAGAACATTCACGTTCAAATAAATGAACGACGTTTCCATGTGTATCGCCGAACACTTGAATTTCGATATGTTTTGGATCGTTAATAAATTTTTCAATGTAGACCGTAGGGTTTGCAAAATAATTTTGACCTTCGCTGCGACAAGCTCTGAATGCACTTTCAATTTCTTCTTCGGCGCGAACAACGCGCATGCCTTTTCCGCCACCGCCTGCAGAGGCTTTAATAATAACGGGTAGTCCAATTTTTTTTGTGATAACAATTGCATCTTCAACAGTTTCAACGCCGCCATCGCTGCCCGGCACAAGCGGAACGCCAGCTTTTTTCATCAAATTTTTTGCGGATAATTTGTCGCCCATGGCTTCCATGTTTTCAGGAGTTGGCCCTATAAAAGTAATTCCAGCGTCTTTGCAAGCACGAACAAAAGTTGCGTTCTCTGATAAAAATCCATAACCAGGGTGAATCGCATCAACGCCAGCCTTCAGCGCAACTTCTAAAATTTTTCTGTAATTCAGATAACTTTCTTTCGATGGCGAAGGCCCAATGTGATAAGCTTCGTCAGCTAAAAACACATGAAGACTGTCGCGATCAGCATCACTAAATACAGCGACAGATGAAATTCCTAATTCACGACACGCACGTGTTACGCGAATTGCAATTTCACCGCGGTTCGCAATTAATATTTTTTTAAAAGGAGGTTGAATCATAGTCCAGTTTCACTTTCTAAAAACGTTGTTTTTATTTACAACGGGATGTTGCCGTGTTTTTTTGGCGGATTCACATCGCGCTTATTTCGTAACATTTCAAGCGAATCAATAATTCTTTTTCGTGTCATCGCAGGTTCGATCACTTCATCTGTGTAACCTAATTCTGCAGAGACATACGGATTACTGAACATTTGTTCGTATTCACCAGTTAATTTTGCGCGCTCGGCCGATGGGTCTTTGGCTTTTGCAATTGCATCACGTTGAATAATATTTACAGCACCCTCGGCGCCCATCACTGCAATTTCGGCAGTCGGGTAAGCCAAGTTTACATCGCTACGTAAAAGTTTTGAACCCATTACGATGTATGCGCCGCCATAAGCTTTGCGAGTAATGAGCGTCACTTTCGGAACAGTTGCTTCGGCGTACGCATAAAGTAATTTTGCTCCATGAGTAATAATACCATTCCACTCTTGATCTTTACCCGGCAAAAATCCCGGCACATCTACGAATGAAACAATCGGGATGTTGAAGGCATCACAAAAACGAATAAATCTTGCAGCTTTTCTTGAGGCCTCGATATTTAGGCACCCTGCTAAAACTTGCGGTTGATTTGCAACGATACCAACGGGGCGACCATTAAATCTGGCAAAGCCCACAATAATATTTCCGGCAAAATTTTTGTGAACTTCTAAAAAATATCCTTCATCAACAGCTTCGGAAATAACTTGTAACATATCGTAAGGTTTTTTCGGGCTATCAGGAATAATTGAATTAATTTTTTCAGTTAGTCGATCTGGGTTATCTTTGCTTGCCAAAGTTAATGTATCGTCTAAATTATTTGTCGGTAAAAAATTCATTAATTCACGAATTAACAATAAACAATGTTTATCATCTTTTGCTGTAAAATGTGCGACACCAGATTTTTGTGAATGCGTTGACGCTCCACCAAGTTCTTCTTTGGTGACTTCTTCGTGGGTGACAGCCTTGATCACATCAGGGCCAGTGACAAACATGTAACTGGTGTTTTCAACCATAAAAACAAAATCAGTAATCGACGGAGAATAAACTGCACCACCAGCGCACGGCCCCATGATCGCAGTGATCTGGGGAATGACTCCTGAAGATAAAACATTTCTTGTAAAAATATCAGCATAACCACCAAGGGATTCGATACCTTCTTGAATGCGTGCGCCACCAGAATCATTAATTGAAATAAACGGAGCCCCATTTTTTAATGCCAAATCCATGACCTTACAAATTTTATTCGCCTGTGTTCGTGACATTGAACCACCAGTGACGGTGAAATCTTGTGATGAAACATAAATTAATTTTCCGTTAATACGACCATATCCAGTGACAATTCCATCACCCAGCGGTTTTGATTTTTCCATTCCGAAATTCACGCAACGATGAGTTACGAAACGATCCATTTCGATGAAACTTCCGGGATCAAGCAACACATCAACACGCTCGCGCGCCGTTAATCTGCCACCAGATTTGTGCTTTGTAATTTTATCCGTGCCGCCACCCGCAAGGGCCGCATCGTTTCTTTTTTCAAGTTCTTCAATTTTTAATTTCATTAATTCTGTCATAAGATCTCCTATGGATATGCTCTGCCGTATAATCTTGGAAACGCACCAGTTTCACGAATGTGCGGTAATCCACAAATCCAAGCGACCGCGCGCTCAAGTCCTAAACCAAAACCCGAACTTGGTGTGCAACCATATCTGCGAACATCCAAATACCATTCAAAATCTTTTTGATCTAAACCGTGTTCTTTAATTTTACGAATCAATGTTTCAATATTTTCTTCACGCTGACCGCCACCGATCAATTCGCCGTAGCCTTCGGTTGCTAACATATCACAACCCATCGCAAACCCTGGTTCTTTAGGATCTTCTTTCATGTAGAATGCTTTAATGGCTTGTGGATAATGATGTACAAAAACAGGCTTATCAAATTTTGATGAAACAATTGTTTCATCTGTTGCGCCAAAATCATCACCCAAAATAAATTCTGCATTTTCTTTTTTAATCAATTCAGCAGCTTCGTTGTAATGAAGGCGTGGGAATTTACCTTTGATCGGTTCAAGTTTTGTAACATCACGTTCTAAAATTTTTAATTCATCGGGGCGATTTTTTAAAACACGCTGAACAATATATTCCGTAAATGCTTCAGCTAAATCCATATTGTCGTACATATCATTGAACGCCACTTCAGGTTCAACCATCCAAAACTCAATCAAATGTCTGCGTGTTTTTGATTTTTCAGCTCTGAATGTTGGACCAAAACAATAAACTTTTCCAAACGCACGCGCAGTGGCCTCCATGTACAATTGGCCCGATTGTGACAAATACATTTTTTCGTCAAAATATTTTGTTTCAAAAAGATTTGATGTACCTTCGCAAGCAGCCGGAGTAAAAATCGGCGCGTCAGTTAAAGTAAACCCGCGGCCATCAAAAAAATCTCGGATCGCCATAATAATTTCGTGACGAATTTTTAAAATCGCATGTTGACGTTTTGAACGAATCCACAAATGACGATTCTCCATTAAATAATCTGTGCCGTGCTCTTTAGGGGTGATCG
>CANBND010000068.1 GCA_947370945.1 Pseudobdellovibrionaceae bacterium
CAGGTTCATTACTTGTGGGTAATGGTACAGGTGCAGTCAGCGCATTAGCCGGCGGAACAACAGGCAATGTGATTTACGCAACCAGTGCAACAGCATGGGCATCAGGTACTCCGAATACAGCGGGCCTTGTTGATTTAGGTTCAGCGCAAACACTCACTGGAGTTAAAACAGTGAATGCGAATTTAAAAATGGCATCGAATTCGGTGTTGTTTCAAATGCAAGACAACGCGGCGGGATTATTAAGTATGAAAGCAGCCAATGGTACAGCGTCATACACAATGACATGGCCAAATGCGGTTGCCGGAACAAATGGTTTTGTGTTGGCTTCAGATACATCTGGTAATTTATCGTGGGTATCACCAACATCGGGTTCAGTGACTTCAGTCACCGCAGCAGCAACAGCAAATAACCCAATCACAGTTGGTGGAACAGCATCAGCTCCGACGATTGATATTACAAAAGCAACTGCCGCAGCGAATGGATATTTAACATCATCGGATTTTTCAACATTCGCAGCAAAACAAGCCGGCTCATCTGAATTAACAGCAATCGCAGCCTTGGGCGCAGGCCCAGGTTTCATTCGTAAAACAGCAGCGAATACATATTCAATGATTGCATCGATCGACGTTTCAACATCAGTGACAGGCACATTGCCAGTTGCCAATGGCGGAACAGGTGCCGCGACATTCACTGCAAATTCAGTTTTATTAGGTAACGGTACAAGCGCAGTCACAGCCGCAGGAGCTATGACGAACGGTCAAATGTTGATCGGATCAACAGGAGTTGCTCCGGTGGTTGCAACGGTGGGTTCATCAAATGGTATTTCGTTAACAACTGGTGCAGGAACATTTTCAATCGGAACAAACGCAACAACAGCAACAGGTAATAATACACTTGCAATGCGTGATGGTGCGGGTGTGATGAATGCAAATGGTGTTGGTTTTACAAATACGGGTACAGTTACAATTTCTGCAGGAACAGCTTCAGCGACGTACGGTTTAACTTTGCCGGTGGCTCAAGGTGCTGCGAATACGGTCTTAAAAAATAACGGAGCCGGTGTATTAACATGGGCATCGTCTGCGATTGCATCGATTGATTTAACAACAGGTGTTTCTGGTATTTTACCAGTGGCCAACGGCGGAACGGGAATCGCTTCGGGAACATCGGGCGGAGTTCCATATTTCAGCGCAGCGGGAACAATCGCTTCATCAGGAGCATTAACAGCCAACGGAGTTGTGTTGGGTGGTGGCGCAGGAGCGACTCCAACAACAACAGCCGCATTTACAGCGAACGGTCAGTTATTAATTGGTAACGGTGCAAGTGCTCCGTCAGTTGCAACATTAACCGGAACTGCAAATCAAATTGTTGTGACGAACGGTGCGGGTTCAATTACATTGGCGACACCACAAAATATTCATAGTGGCGCATCACCAACATTTACCGGTATGACATTAAGTGGTTTGGGTTCAGCTCTGGTGCGATCAGTTGCCGGAGTATTATCAAACGCAACCAGCGCAGATATCACTTCACTGTTGGGAGCGGCTCCGTTGATGCCAGCAAATAATTTATCTGATGTTGCAAATGCTGCAACATCAAGAACAAATTTAGGATTGGGCACTGGTAATTCACCAACATTCACAGGTCTGACATTAAGCGGAGTCACAGGGAACACATTAGTTCGCGCCAACGGATCGGGTGTTGTTGCAAATGCAACATCAGCAGATATCACAACATTATTAGGATTTGTTCCGGGTGTGGGTACGGTGACTTCAGTCACCGCAGCAGCAACAGCAAATAATCCAGTTACAGTTGGCGGAACCGCTGCAGCTCCGACGGTTGATATTACAAAAGCAACTGCCGCAGCGAATGGATATTTAACATCATCCGATTTTTCAACATTCGCAGCAAAACAAGCCGGTTCAGCTGAATTAACGGGTCTGGCGGCGTTAGCTTCAAACGGTTTTGTTCGCAGAACCGCAGCAGGCACATATTCGACAGTGGCATCTATTGATGTGACAACACAAATTACGGGAATGTTACCCGTAGCAAACGGCGGAACAGGAGCTGTGACGTTAACTGCAAATGGAATTTTAACAGGTAATGGAACCAGTGCGGTGACTTCAACAGTATTAACGAACGGTCAATTATTGATTGGTTCGACAGGTGTGGCTCCAGTCGCTGCAACATTAACTGGAACTGCAAATCAAATTTCAGTCACAACAGGTGCAGGTTCAATTACGTTGGCGACACCACAAAATATTAACACGGGTGCATCGCCGACATTTACAGGCATGACATTATCTGGTTTAGGCAGTGTTTTAGTTAAAGCATCTGCCGGAGTATTATCAAATGCGACCAGCGCAGATATTACTTCGTTATTAGGATTTACTCCGGGTGTTGGAACTGTGACTTCGGTGACGGCGGCAGCAACAGCAAATAACCCAATCACAGTTGGTGGAACAGCCGCAGCTCCGACGATTGATATTACAAAAGCAACTGCCGCAGCGAATGGATATTTAACATCATCCGATTTTTCAACATTCACAGCAAAGCAAGCGGGTTCAACAGAATTAACCGCGATTGCAGCATTGGGCGCAGGCCCCGGTTTTATTCGTAAAACAGCAGCGAACACATATTCGATGGTTGCTTCGATTGACGTAACGTCGCAAATTACAGGAATTACTCCGATCGCTAACGGTGGTACCGGTGCAGCGACAGCAACAGCGAATACATTTTTTATGGGTCCATCATCAGGTGGAGCGGTGGCTCCGTCATTCAGAACAATTGCATCATTGGATATCAGTGCAATCGGTTTTGTAAATGGTGGAAACAGTTTTGGGGCAGCGACTTCGATTGGTACGAACGATGCGAATGCATTGAGTATTAAATCAAACAACACAACTCGTATTTCAGTGGGTACTTCGGGTGATGTCAGCGTGACGGGTCAGGCGTATTCAGTCGCAACTACGAACACAACAAACACAGGTACGACATGGACATGGGATGCGAACGCCAGTAACGTTATGCGCTGGACTCCAGGAACAGATTCAGCTTCAGCGACGACAGTTCAAATCAGTAATATTAAACCCGGTGGATCGTATCAGTTAAGCGTTAAAGGAACAGCCTCTGGAACAGGTCAGGTGAATATATCATGTTCAACAACAAATGCAGGTTGGGTAGCAGCGAATTATATGCCAGCCAACGGAGCGCGTGTTGTGACAGGCACATTATTTAAAACGATTTATACAATTTTATATGATGGCCAAGATTGTTTAGTGACTTGGATTTCGGGATACTAAGATTAATTTTTAAAAAATAAAAACTGAGTTTTCAAACGGGGGCTTCGGTCCCCGTTTGTTTTTATAGGACAAATAACGTCCTATAAATTGTAATTTTCAAATGAATATGGTATTTTATTTATAGGACAAATAATGTCCTATAAATAAAAAAGGCATGTATTTATGGTCAATCAGCAGAAATTAGTGTTCAAGCAGAAAATATCAGATTTGTTGTCTGGGCAGAAATCTATTTCTGTGCACGATATTGCTGTGGCTATGGGTTTTTTAAAATTAACGGCGGCTCAACGAAAATCAATTCAACGTGCGCTGGGCGAACTTGTTATCGAAGGTCTGCTGAAGCCTAAGGGTAATTTAAAATCTCGGGTTTATGTTTTAAGTTCTAAAAATAAAAATACTGAAAGCGTAAGCTCTGAAATTATAAATACCGAAAATCTTTTGTCTGAAAACCAAGCTCAGAAAATACCTTTTTCAAAAAAGTCATTGGCGCTACTCAAGTATTTGTCAAAAAAACAAAGTTTACGTTCTTCGTGTGAATATCAGATTCAGTTTTTAAAATCATATATTCCAAATAAATCTTTTTATCTGAGTTTGTCTGATCGAAAGCATTTGCAGAATCTGGGCAAGTCTGAAAATCAAATTCGCCCCGCGGGAACATACGCAAGACTTATTTTAAATCGCTTGTTGATTGAATTGTCTTGGAATTCCAGTCGACTGGAAGGAAATACGTATTCTTTGTTAGAAACACAGAAGCTGATTGAATCAGGTCAAGCTGTGGGTGGTAAAAACACTGTTGAAACGCAGATGATTTTAAATCATAAGGCAGCTATCGAATATATTATTGAATTATCTGACGAGAAAAAAATAACTTCGCATCATATATACAGTATTCACACTTTGCTAGCAGACGGTCTTTTGGCGAATCCAAGATCATTAGGGCGTATTCGTAACATTGCGGTAGGTATCGGCGGTTCAAATTATAAACCATTGAATCATCCTGATATGTTAAAAAATTACTTTGAATTATTTATTTCTAAAATGAATTTGATCAAAGATCCGTTTGAACAATCTATTTTTTCGTTGATTCATTTGCCCTACCTGCAAGCTTTCGAAGATGTGAACAAGCGCACTTCAAGATTGGTTGCAAACATTTCTTTATTTAAACATAATTTACGCCCTTTGTCTTTTGTCGATGTTGAGCAGGACACATACGTCAAAGCTTTGCTTGGCGTTTACGAAAAAAATGATATCAATCTGATCAAAGATCTATATATGTGGGCCTATCACAGATCTTCGCAAAAATATTCGGCGGTTCAACAAGATGTAAATCCGCCGGATCCTTTAAAAATTAAACACCGAGATCTGATTCAAAATATCATCCGCACATTAATTCTGGAAAAAATTCCGGGCGCTGATGTGGTTCCTAAAATCAGATATTTAATTAAAGCGCAGAATTTATTAAAATTTGAATCTGACGAAATTTTTAAATTTTTAGAAATCGAAGTCTACAGTTTGCACGATGGTAATATCGCTAGGTTTAAGATTCGACCCAGCGAATTTCAAGCTTGGAAAAAACTGCAGTAGATTTTAGCTACAGCCCCAGCTTTTTGAAGATTTTAGAATTTGTGATTTAATTGAACGTGTTATCATAGTGCTCATATTTTACCAAAAACGAGCACTATAGCAACATTATTTTTAATAGCACGGCGAATGTATTAAATTGAAACACTTAAATTGAATTCAGCAGTGCGCGCCGTTTTCATTGGTGAAGCCTAGACCAAAGGTCGTGATTTGTCGTACAATGAATCTGTGCGCAGTTGTGTAAAAAACGGCTTGCTTGCTGAGTTATAGTGATTATTTATAATAAATAAGGTCACAAATTTATTTTTTAAAAAGGTACGTATATAAAATGAATTTAAAATCTTTTATTATTATATTATTTTTGTGTTTTTCAATCACTGCGCAGGTTTTTATTCCGTTTGGCTTTTGGAAAGGTTCAACGACTCCACTAAGTGTAAGCCCAAGCGGAACAATTTATATGACACCTCAGTCGATTCAAACATTTACTGCCTCTGGTGGTACGGGTTCGTACAATTGGGATTCTGGTGCTGCTGTTTTTGCAGATTCTGGTGGCGTTGGCCCCGGGCCAACGCAAACAATTACAGGCTCGCCGACAGACTATTTATCAAGAGTCACTCCATACTCTGCAAATACTTTGATTTTAACATCGGGCGCGTCGACAATTAACATCACGATTCAAACCTATGATCCTATGAGTATGTCTCCAGTAACAGCAACAATCGCAGTCAGCACAACTCAGCAATTTACAAATACCTTTGGATATTGCTCTGGTGTTCCAGGAGCCTGCACAAATGCAACGACGACTTGGTCTATCGTTAGCGGGCTTGGTTCAATTTCGGCATCAGGTTTGTTTACGGCTTCAGCGACTCCAGGAACAACTGTTATTCAAGCCGCCGATTCAATTGGTAACACAGCACAATCAACAATTACGGTGGTCAGTGTTTTGACGATTACTCCCGCAACGATTAAAATACCTGTGTTTTCGACGATGAATTTTACTGCAACACTTGGAACCACACCGTATACATATTCAGTCCCCGTTGGCTCTGGTACAGTTGGTTGTACGACAACATTAAATGGAGCATTAACAGCAGCTACAAATCCGATTACAGTATTGTCCACGGCAGGATGTCCAACGTCTGGGATTATTTTGGTTGAGAGTGAGAAAATTTGCTATTCAGGTCTGACGGCCACAACTTTTACAGGCACAGCATTTGGTGGTACAACTGTGCTTCGTGGTTGTAATGGTACAACAGCCGCAGCACACCTTACAGGCTTGCCAGTGAATTTGAATCAGACAGTTTATACAGCGCCATCCGCAATCGGTTCTGAAACTGTACGTGTAACGGATAACGTTGCATCAACTTCAAATTCTGCTGTGACTGTGATTAAGCCGACCAGTATTTCTTTAGGATTGGCCTTTGCTTGCGCGATTTATAACAGTGGTGATTTAAAATGCTGGGGTGAAAATACGAATGGTCAATTAGGTATTGGTTCAACATCAAATATCGGTGATTTAGGTAGCGAAGTCGGCGGAGCAAATGCCTTCGTTAATTTAGGAGCAGGTCGTACAGCAACTCAGGTGACGACGGGTAATCATCATACTTGCGCCCTATTGGATAATTCAACTGTGAAATGTTGGGGCATGAATACGTACGGTCAATTGGGAATTGGTTCAACCGTAAATTCAACATCGCCAGCGTTAGTCAGCTTTGGTGCAAAGACGCCGAATAATATTTGGGCGATTGGTTACAATACTTGCGCCAGCTTTACAGATAACACAGCAACCTGTTGGGGTTACAATTTATATGGGCAAACAGGCAATGGTAATACGACGACGCCTGTGAATGCGCCTCCGGCCGCTATGTTAAATTTTGGAGCCTCTCGGTATCCAACAAAAATGGTGGCAACAAATAATGCGATTTGTGCATTGTTAAACGATGCGACAGTTCAATGTTGGGGCGATAACAACCTCAGTACTGCAGGTCAGTTGGGTGATGGCAGTGGAGTTGATAAAACATCGCCATCGCAGACCAGTATTAACTTAGGTGCTGGACGAACGGCTGTAGATATCGCTGGTGAAATCAGTTCGATGACAACAACAACTTCTGAAGGAAATTTTTGCGCGGCACTTGATGATGGAACAGTGGTGTGCTGGGGACGAAACTCAACGGGACAATTTGGTAATGGTACAACGACAGTTTCTGGTACTCCGACCGCAAGTGCTGCGATTGGTTTTCCTGTTTCAAAAATTTATGGTGGTTATCGATTAACCTGTGTAAAATCAACAGTCGGTAATTACGTTCGATGTTGGGGGCGAAATACAGAGGGTCAACTTTTGATCGGCAGTACAACATCACAGTCCAGTGCTGCGACGTCTTTGTGTAAAACAACAGTGACTGGTGCGCATACAGCAGGGGTTACAACAATAACAGTTGGTTCTACAACAAATTGTACCTCGACAAATGGCAAAGTATTAATTGGAACTGAAGCTATTTGCTATACGGGCTTAACCGCAACAACATTTACAGGTGTAACTCGTGGTTGTGGCGGTACAACGGCCGCGGCATATGTCGGGGGCGAGGCTGTTATAGGTGTCGTGAATTTCGGAACAACAGTGGCTGTATCGCAGATGGCTGTTGGTGGCAAAAACGGTTGCATTATTACAGGCGGTGGTTCTGCGAATAATGATCGTATTAAATGCTGGGGCTACAGTCACAATGCGGCGGCGAGTGCTTCGTCTGGAATTTTATTATATCACACAACATTAACAACAACGAGTTCAATCGGCGACGCCGTCGGCGAGCTGGGTGACAACATTCCATTTGTAAATCATTAAAAACTCAGACATCCTAATAGAACAACAAACTCAGGAGAATCCACCATGAATTATTCACATCTGCATTTAATTTTAAATCACATTCCAATTATCGCATTGCCATTAGCAACTTTGTTTTTATTATTTGCATTTGTTAAAAAAAATCAGCAGATGAAAAAATTTTCTTTGGTGATGTTAATTTTAATTGGGCTGGTGGCTGTGCCAGCCTATTTCACAGGTGAGCCTGCTGAGGGGATCATCGAAGACTTTCCAGGAGTCACTGAATCTGTCATTCATCCCCACGAAGAAATGGGTGAAAAAGCCTTAATTATTTCTTTGGTAGCGGCGGCGTTGGCTGTATCGGCCTTAGTTATTGTCAAAGATGAAAAACGAAATCAACAATTGGTTGCAGCAACTTTGGTTGTGGCTGCGTTTGGTTCGATGGCTTTGGGTTATACGGGCTATTTAGGTGGACAAATTCGCCACACCGAAGCACGTCAGCCTTTGTTTCAGCCAGTGAATAAATAAGGTCAGTCGGAAACCTCTCGGGTTTTTCTTTTTTGTTCAAAACACGAGAGGTTGACACAGCCTCTCGTGTTTTGATATATTCCAAAAACCCGAGAGGTTCATATGAAATTTAACTTAAACAGAGAAAATGAATTTGCAGAACTGACGACCTTTGCTAAAACTAAAGAGTCTGGATTTTTGTACGTACGCGGCCGTCGTCGTGTCGGAAAATCTTGGTTGCTTTCAGAGTGGGGTGATCAGCAAAAAAATGTTCTGTTTTTTTCAGGTAAAAAAGATGCTTCTAAAGCTGAAACTTTACAACAATTTGTTCAAGCATGGGCTTTGCTTTCGAAATCAAATATTTTAACAGAAATTCGTTCAGAACTACTGTCTTGGGATCGTATTTTCTCTGAAATTTTAATTCATCAGAAATCTAAAAATAAAAAAATAATTCTTATTTTTGATGAGATTCAATGGATCACTAAAGATCGCTCAGGATTTGTAGGAGCGATCAAAGCGGCGTGGGTTCGTTTTGAAAAAACGGGACTCGTCAGCGTTATTATATGTGGATCGTCCAGTAAATTTTTTAGCGATCATGTTGGCGGCGAAGAAAAAATATTGCGCGGTATCGCTACCAGAGCTCCGCTTTGGGTGCATCCGATCGCTTTTGCTGAATTTTACAAAATGTTTAAAAACAAATGGAATATTTTTGAAGTCACATTACTATATATGATGATCGGAGGGATTCCATATTATTTACAACAAATCGACCTTCAGTTCGGCTTTGTGCATGCAGTGAACGCGGCTCTTTTTGCTAAAGAATCCATTTTTTTAAGTGAAGCCGACGAATTGCTAAGTCTAGAATTTAATAAAGCGGGCCTACGGCGAGTCAAAGAAATTTTATCTGTATTAAGTATTTATGGTTCGTCACAGGCTTCGATTCGTGAAAAACTTAAAATTCAAACGGCAACTGTCAGTGAAACTTTTGAAAAACTGACAAACTACGATATTTTAGAAAAAAATAATTTTGAAAATGAAACAAAAAAAACAATCAAATCTGGTGTCGAAGAAAAATATTATCTAAAAGATTTTTTTCTGAATTTTTATTTCTCAAGTTATAAAAAATATGAACCAGTGATTCAAAGAAATTCTCAAGGTAAAAAAATGGTGTTTTCAGATTTGCTCAATGAGGAGGGTTACTACATACAAGATTTTACAGGAAAAGCTTTTGAAAATTTAATCCGTTATCAGCTGGAAGGGCCATTTCAAAATCAAAAATTATTAAATAGGTTAAAGCTGAGCGATCCCGATTTCTTCGTTGGCACATATCAAAGTAAAGCAGCGCAAATTGATCTCGTTGTAACACATCGCAAAGATCGTTTAGTCAGGTTGATTGAATGTAAATGGGGTAAAGAAAGCAGCACTGAAATAGCTGAACTTTGTAATAAAGAATTCCCATTAAAACCCACGCAACAGCGCTTAAATATCATTATTAAGTCGCAAGAAGCGACAAAGGCGTATCGAAGAAAGTGCATTGAAAATAACGTGATATTGATAACGCTCAAAGAAATTCTTTAATCCGGTATTCCAACGTCGGGCTTAATCCTGTTGTGATCCAATTTATTTTTTCTTCGGCATCGATAAATACAACAGTCGGCGTTCCAGTCACATTGTATTTTTTTGAAACTTGGCCCGATTCATCCAGTGCAATCAAAAACTGCAATGGGTTTTTTTCTAAAAAGGTATTCACAGTTTGCGCAGATTCTTCGATATTGATCGCCAGCAATTGATTGGATTTAATTTTTCCGCTGGCCATCATATCGTTCAAACGATTCAGTTCGATTTTGCACGGGCCACACCATGTCGCCCAGAAAACCACAATCATTTTCTGATGTGGAACCGGAAAAGCAATTTCCTCACCAGATAGTCTTTTGATACTGGCTTGGGGCGCGGGCTGATTTTGTCGCTTAAAATTTTCATAAATCGCCGGAGCTTTGAAAACTAAAACGGCAGTGATCACAACATAAAACAAAATATTAAAAATTTTTTTCATATCTGAAATTAAAACATGCTTTATAATAAAATCGCAACATACCAATTTTCAAAAATACGATCAAATTGCACTTGGCTGGGTAATGCTAAATATTTTCTCAGCGGCAACAGCTGATTCAGTGTATTTAAAACGTCTGTTTTTAATTGCGAACCTGTTACGGACTCGGGCTTATCAGTTTGATTTGTTTTATAAAATTTTAATTGTGGATCATAATAATTTTTGTTCAAAGCATAATATAATTCTTTTGCAGACAACAAATAAATATCAATACCTGTGGTTTCATAGGCTTTGACCAGTGCATTGATAGCCGCGGTTTGGTTTGCTAAATTATACGTTGTATTTAATTGTTTGGTTTCAAAATCGTAACTTTCAGCGACTAAATTTTTGGGTCCAACCATTTGCGAAGAAATAAAATTCGACAACGTTAAAATTAATAAATTCACATTTTTATTGGCAGCTAAAATTTGATTTTTGACAGCGGGGTCTTTTAAAATATCACTTTGGCTTTGTTCGATGTCTTTGGTGGCCAATGAAAATGCCGACAGAGCATCGATCAATTCCGCCAGATCAGTGGCTTTAGTTGTATTGACCAAACGATTATTTTTTTGGTCCGACGCTGCACCCAGTGCAACTGTGGGATGATTTTTTCCAGTTAAATAATCACTGATCGGTATGCGTTGGTTTTCATTATCAACTAAATAAACCAAGGATTTTTCAGATTGGATTTGTTTTAAAACCTGTACTGCATACGAAAAACAAATATTAAACAAGGATGTCTTCGGAAATAATGATTGATTCAATTGATCTGACTTGAAATCAAAAATTAAATCTTGGGCACGAATATCTGTAATGCCGTGATCAAATGGGCCGGATTTCCAATCCGCAGTTGCAGTGATCATCAGGCTTAAAAATTTTAAACTGGCGGCTTGGTCCTTAATTAAAATCGACGCGTTCAAGTTTTTACGATCGCTTGTTAAAAACAGTTCTTTTGGATTTTTTAAAAATTCCGTCAGACCGTTTTGCAACAGTGTTTGTTTTTGGTTTGAAAAATCAATCAATGAAATTACTTTTTCGATCAAATTAAATTGTTTATTTTGAATTTGATTTACTGTTATTGTCGTCGGCAAAGTATAAAGTTCATTCGTTGCCAGCGTCAGCTGGTCTTGCAGTAACACAGTTTCAATCTGTGCATCGGATAAAACATATAAATTTAGAACATTTGAATTTAATTTATTTTTTAAACCGGCAGCTAAATTTATTTTAAAATTGTCTTTGAACTTTTGCACATCGCCAATATTTTTTTCAACGCTGGCACGAATTTCTATTTTCATTGTTGCTGTGAGCGAACCTAATTTTTCAAAAGCAATGGCATTTATTTTTCGGTTTAAATAACCAAGGGCTGCTTGATTTAAATCCGCTTTAATTTGATCGATGCCGTATTTGCCTAAGGCCGGATATACGCCGACATTTAAAATAATTTTTGATATTAAACCCGTGCAGTTCCCATCAATAAGGCATTGAATATCCTGTTCATTTTTTTTATTCAATAAATCGTATAATTTTTGATTTGCAGGTTTGAAATATTGATCGCGTTCTTCGACTGTCAGCATCTGCCATGTTAAAGCTAATGTCTGCAATGCATTTTTCGAATCTGTTATGGCATCAACGGATACGCCCAATTTTTTGCCACTTTGCAAAGATTGTTTATTGTCGTCAGCCAGATCAATATTTAATTTTGTTAAATATGTTTCAATCAGATAAATTTTTGGTGTTAATGATGTTAATGCACTGGCTTGGTTGTTAAATTCATCGGCGATTGAAATGTAATGATCCGCTTTTGATTTAATTTGTTCGACAGCTTGTTTTTTCAGTTCCGCAAATAAATCGGCGGCTTGAATATTTTCTGTGATATCGGCAATCAAATGTTTGGCGATCTGGATGTGCATTGATAAATCATTTTCGGCGTTTGATTTGTTGGCTGAATTATCAATCGCAGCGTCAATAATAATATCAATTTTATCGGTATCGTCTAATAATTTTTTTTCTACATCACTGACTGATTTTTTCAATGATTTTCTGGTTTGTTCTTCGACCAGCTGCAGATAATACGTATCTTTATATTCTTTCGAAACCATTTTTTTATTTTGTAAACTTTCTGAAAATCGCAGATTAAACAAATCTGTGGCTTTGTCGCTGGCATTTTGGTCGGCTAATTTGTCAGAAATTTCAAATAAACTTTGAATTTGTTTTTGTGTAAAAGTTTTTTTCAGATCTAATTTTTTTAATGTCCAGTTCACAGTCGCAAACGGATTTTTATAGACTTGGTTTAAGACAATATCATTGGTCAGCGCTTCAGGTACGTCGGGTTTTTTCAATTCGGAATCTTGAACTTTAGGAGCGCACGCGAAAACACTCAGAAAAATTGCAGCCATGACAGTATTGAAAAATATATTATTTAACTTCATCAAAGTATCCTTTAAAAAAATAATGTTAAATTTAATTCCTGACCTAAACGACGCTCAACATTTACTCCGGCCATTGTATCGTAAACGTTCAGACTGATGATCATCGGTATAAATTTTTTGCTGTTCAGATAATTTTGCACTGTTGAATACGACAGATCTAAATTAACTTTCTGCCATTTCGATTTCGTATTCTGAGCCAACACAGCTGATTCACCTTTGTTGCTGTCGCTGTATGAATCAGATTGTTTTTCTCCGTAGACGTAACCACCCGAAATTTTAAACTGTTCTGAAAACGATAGACCGAAATTCAAGCCAGCTTCGACCGTCAAGCCGGCTGACTTTGTAATTTCGTCTTTCGAAGTATCATCTGGTAAAACATCGTCTGTGTTTTTAGGAATTCGGGCAGTTATTTTCTGTGGTAAAAAATATTTAACTGACAGGTTTGGAATTAGATCTAGAAAATAAAATACTTTTTGTACATAGGCTATTTTGTTTTCAATTGAAAATTCATGAAATGTATTCAGTGCTAATAAATTATCAGCATCATAATTAGGTCCCGTAGGCAATGTCACAGTCAACAAATGTAATAATGACGAATTTATTTTCTGCATCATTTTTTTAACGCTGACCAATTGGATATCACCCAGAAATTGTTTTTGTT
>CANBND010000069.1 GCA_947370945.1 Pseudobdellovibrionaceae bacterium
GTTAAGACTTACAAAAGAAGAATTTTTTTTTAATCAGGAGTGTGTTGGCGGAGAAAGTCAGAGTCATTTTATTTATGCAGAAATAGATTTTGATTCGAGAAAATCACAACTGATTAGCCGTGTATGTAAGACAAAATATATTATTTCGCTAGCGGCGACTGAATATATGGACTCCACTGTTACAGTGATTCCATTGAGCGAAATTAAGCTACGATTTGCAAATAACAATCTCTCTTTAATCTGGGCAGTCAGCAATCAAACCATTGTGCCAGTTCATAATCATTCGTATATTGCAAAAAACGACGAAAATATTTTTTTACGCCTGATTTACTGTATCGGCAACCAATATCAAAACAGCTTAGAGTTGTTCTTAAAACAGGCTGATCGATTTTCAAGAGGGCAGCGAGTAACATACAAGGGTATTTTATTATTGCCACGTAGACAATCAATGTATTTTTTTGAATTTATGAAGGCTTTTGAGACGAATGTTTGGCCAAAAGGGTTTGAAACAGTCATGTGTTTTATTTTAGTTGATCAAGGCCGTAGGTATCGTCTCATTAAAAATAACATGTGGTCATTAAAGTTACTTAAGAAAATAGACCAGTTTCAAATTGTTTTTATTGAGGAGGATTGGGTTTCTCAAAATGCACATTCGGTCATGATTGATGGCGACAGTAATTTTTATGAAATACTTGGGCATCATGAATTACAAAAAAACAAGATTTTACCTTTGCCATTTCTCCATTGTAACAAAAATGAGCCTCTTCAGAAAAGTATGACTATAAAAATATTAATACCAAGTCAGAATCATTTTGATTTCCTATTTTATTTATATGAAAATTTTTTGAAAGAAAATTGTCAGGCAGCTAATTTTAAAAACTTTAGTTTTATCAGGCTACGATCTGACAAAGATGAACTTCGTATTCATTTGTTTGGCCTGCAAAGATTAAGCCCATTGGCAAAAATTGATCAGGCCATCGCATCTTGTGCAAATTTTTTTTTACTGACCGGCTACGAATATTCTGGATTTAAATATGAGGCACAGTTTTTGTCAGATCATAGTTTGCGGTTATTAATTAAAATTGGAGTAATGCAATCCGAAGATATGTTGAAAAATATCAATTATCTTAAACTTGACGAGCAAAATATATTTGATTATGAAGTTAAAAATATTGTTTTTTTTGCACATTATTTAGTGAATCATTGCATATCAGATAAGTATTCTTTTTATAAAGACTTAAACGAAAAGTGCAACAAGCTCTTTAAAGAAGTAAAGAAAGACTTTTCTTTTGTATGTGATGAGAATTTTTTGATATGGGAAAGTTTAAAAAATAACTTTAAATTGATTCAGATTAGAGAGCAGCTTAAGAGACATTTTTTTAATTTTGACTTGCAGGAACAGTCAGTTTTTTTTGAACGTTTGATACATTCGGAATGTTTGCGATGTAAAAATGCTTTTGATTCTCAATTTGAGATTTTAATATTAAAATCTTTATTAAATTTAAATTATCCACCCCATCTGGTAACCAGAAAAAGCTAACGGTACATTTTGTTGTTCAAAAAATCTTTTTACTAAAAAATGTTTGCCAACATTGACGGAGATGCAGTCGTCAACAACAACAAGGCAACCTTTCGGTAAATAAGCATATACACACATGAGTTCAAAAAGAGTATGTTCTGCGCTTTCATGAGAATTCTGATAGTTGACGCCCAATGAGTCTAAATATAAAACTGCTGTTTTTTCAAGAATTTGTTTGTCAATTTTTTTGAGGATATCTAAAGAATTGCCATGACAGTATGTTATATTTTTAGTTTGAGACTGAGCTGTTTCAATCGCATCAATGTCAATATCTATTGAATATATATTTAAATTTAAGATTTCATTTGCAAGCCAATCCCAAATAATTGTGCTCTGACCATCGCCGATCCAATTGCCCTTCTGTCGAGCTGTTCCGGTTTCTATAATAGTAGTAAGGTTAATTTTTTCAACTTTTTCAATATGCTGTAGGATAAATTCAAAAGATTTTTTTCGTTTAAAAAGAGTATTTATTTGCTTAAATTTATTGAATTTTTTTAAAATTTTTGACGAATTGTTGAAATTTAAGTCAATATTGTGCATGTATAGTAATATTGAATTGATGTCATGTTTTCTTTTCTGGTCAAGCGTTATTATATTTAAAAGTTCAGTTGTTTGGTTATTTTTTTGTTCTGCGCTTAAATTTTGTATAGACAAGTGCTTAGGATTTATTAAAATTGATAAATTGTGCCTAACTGAAGGGATATTTAACTCTGTTTCTGTGTGAAAAATAAATTCAGCAATATAGGGGATGCTTTTGGTACTTATGACTGAGTTTATTGATATTAAGTATTTTTTTTGTAAAGCAAATAAATTTTTTTCTACAATTTTGTAATTCGAGCCAGTCCTTAAAAAATCATTTCTCTCTTTAAAACCATCGATACTCACTATAATTTGTACGGACTGAAAGTTGCTCCATAGTGATTCTATTTTTTGAAGTCGCACGGGCGATACGTTTAAGCTGCTATTATAAATAAGTTTAGGAAGCAGTTTGTTTTCCAGAAGGTGTTCTAATATTTCAATATGTTGTTTGTGCAGAAGAGGCTCTCCTCCTGCAAAGTAAATCGTATCTGTGGCTGCAGTAATCAGCTTTTTTAATGAATTCATTTGAGAGGCGTCGAGCTCGATGTGCTTATTACTAGGGTTGTTTTTATTAGCAATGCTCGAACTAAAATCTGCACTGCAAGTGATACACTGAAGCTGACAGAGGTTGCTTAATCTGAGCTGTATAAAGGTATTTCTAAAATTAGTAACAGGGATATTTTTTTTAATAAACTGCAACGATTGAGTTCGGAGTGAGGATCTGCCAATTTTTTCATTTTCATGGCAACGTTGGCATCCACTTGGCCAGTTGCCTATTTTTAGCGTCTTAATTATTTGTTCAAAGCCTACACTTGCGTGATAATTATCTTCAGTGATTTTTTTAAAGTCAGAAATGTTTTTAATTTCAAATTCACAGCAAGGGATAATATGCCCTGTTTGGTTTACGCATGTAAAATGTGTTGTCATAGGGCAGCTCATAGGCTTTGGCATAAATTAAAATCCTCAAAAATATTTACTTCAGTTAGAATTGGTATAGCATATATAGACAAGAAATATACACTAATAGGAAACAATATTAATTGATCGCTTATAACGACGATTTTATAATTAAAATAGATGTTGTCATAATTACTTATGATCGTCTTGATATGGTAAGAAGTTGTTTAGAATCTTTAAGCAATTCAATTTCAAATTTTAATATTCAAATTTTATTTGGCTTTAATGGTTCCTCAAGTGATTTTATTGATGAAGTGAAAGATTATGTTCGGCGAGTAAATCTTCAGGGAAGAGTACATTTTTTTTATAATACAGGTCAGTTACCAGGTGCGGCACGAAATCAAATTCTGAAAAAATCTTTTGCTGACTGGATATTTTTTTGTGATGACGATATTATATTGCCAAACTTTTTTTTTGCAATTTTTTTTAAATTGTTAAAAAAAAATTCAACTGTTAATGTTTTTGGTGGCCCCAATTTAACACCTGAATTCAGTTCGCCTATTGAGCAAGCACAGGGTATAGCACTTGGTTTATTTACCGTTACTGGACCTGTGTCGAATAGATATTCATCCAGTTCTAGTAATAATAAAAATAGTATCTACAGTTTAACTTTGTGTAATCTTTTTTGGAAGCGTAGTGACTATTTATTTCCCAACGATTTTTATTGCGGAGAAGAGCTTCATTTACTGACAAGAACGCCGAATCCGTTCTTGTCATCAGCTGAGTTGTCAGTCTTTCATTTTCGCAGAAAAAACTGGAGTGATTTTTTTCGGCAAACACTAAAATATGGAATAGGTCGAACAGAGCAATCAATTTTGATGCTTACACTTCTATTTTTAGTCGTATGTATATTATTGTGCCTTAGTGCTGCTGTGAACACTATGCTGATTTTTGGATATTTTAGCTGTATTTTAACTGAAGTTTGTATCTGTAAGTTAAAAAATAAAAACAAAGTATCATTTTTTTTAATATTTACTGCAGCCTTTATTATTCAATTTGGTTACTGTATTGGCTTGTGTGTTGGTTTGCTGAGGCGTTTAAAAAAATGATACGTCGGCATTTATATTATATTGCAGAAATAGGTGATTGGTCCAAAACGATATGTTTTGAGAATATCGTTGATATTCCGTGTATTTTCTTTGAGGTTTTAAACTTCCGGTTAACTCGATTTCACGATACAAATGTGAGCCCTGATATTATTATTGAGCAAAGTTGTTTTAGAGAAAAAAGGGGAGTATTTTTTTTAAAAAAAAGCGACCGATTTATTTTTTATAAGAATTTTAAGCGGTGCGTAGCTACTGAAAATTTCCAAGTTAAGATTTTAAAAAATATGAAGCACGTCCTGGTTTCTGATAAAATAGAGTGGGATTTCTTGGCAGACTTGCTTGAATCTTGGGTTGGTTTTTTGTATGAAAAAAATGGTGGGCTAAGGATACACGCTGTCGCATTTAAAAATAATGTTTTTATTGCTAATTCAGGATTTGGAAAAACATACTTGGCAAACCAGTTTTACAGTCAGCTAATTGCGGACGAGGTGCTATATATAAATTCTGATATGAACCGTATTGAAAATAAAAAATCTGTATTAAGATTTAAAGATAAAAGTGGAAGCTGGCACTGTCGTTACGGTAGTCGGAGAATCGTTTCATTTGAGGCTTCACCTTGTAAACTGCCGGTTGTACACTTAGCTGACACGCGAATTATCTCAGTTATAGTTGGTCTCGGGTTGCCTCAGCATCTTGAGTTCAATCTGCTTTGTATGAATGTCCCTACATTTTTTAAAATTGTAATCCTCCGCACAAAATTCATAGTAGCAAAAAAATTACTGTTATCGAAAGTTTTAACTAAAAACGAGGTAGTCCAAATATTGTCAGATAATTAAGATTATTTTTCCTCAACTGTATATGTAAATTAATTTTAAATCTATAGCTCAACTAAATCCTTCTGAATCGACTGTAAAAAAATATCAGTTTTTATTTTATCTTCAGTTGTAATTGTCAAATCAACACGTTGTTCGTCCAAAGCATATTCAATTTCAGATTTTAAAATATTTTTTTGATCTAAAATAAAATCGTAATCAGCGGGGTTGCAAATAAGTAAAAGATCAATATCGCCACCTTTCTTATTTATGTCGGTGCGACTGCCAAATAGAAAAATTTTAACATTTGAATTTGGTAAAAAATTTAAAATTGTTTTTTGAATGATTGTTTGGTCTTTTTGATTAAGTCTCATAGGCCGCCAATTTTTTTCTAAGATCTTGCAGCAGCGGTGCATATTTTAACATTTTTAAAAATATTTTTTCTAAATCATCATCTGAATACTCGTGAACGATCACGTTACGTAGTCCTCGGATGTCGACCCAATCATTGACAGACTCGACAAGCTTTAGTTTTTCAGCTCTGTTCATCAGATCACGAAAGTAGCCATCAAAAGCGGGGTCGTCGTGAATAATTGCAGCTTTTAAATATTTTGATAAAAACAAATCAGCTGTTCGAGAGAACCTGGTTGAAAAGCTGTCCCAAATTTCAAAATCGGATTCTGATAGATTTTCTGGGTTTGTCGAAAGTTTTTTAACTCGCTCAAGTGTAAACTCAAAGTGATTCAGTGATTTCACGATTTTTGCGTAGTAATATGATGTTAATTTTTTCTCGACGAACATAGTTTAAATCTACACAGTAAATTTTTTCAGACAAATAATTTTTTTAATTTAAACCAACCTCAGAAAAAAATTGGCGTTCCCAACGAGATTCGAACTCGTGTATCCTCCGTGAAAGGGAGGTGTCCTAGGCCACTAGACGATGGGAACGAGAGAGAAGAAATTCAAGGTTCAAAAATGGTGGCTCGCGATGGATTCGAACCATCGACCCTTTCATTAAAAGTGAAATGCTCTACCAGCTGAGCTAGCGAACCACTTTGAACTTGAGGTGTTAATTTGTAGTAAAGTTATAGGTTCGTCAAAGGTTTTTTCGCTGTGCTGAAATTATAATCTCAGCACACACAAAATAGAGTGAATTTGTTATTATATGCGGGCGAAGCTAGCTAAAACTAATTATTATACAGCGGTTTTATCCATAAAGTTTGCTCACGATCTGGGCCTACTGAAATCACATCAATCGGACAACCCACATGTTGCTGAATGAAATGAATATAATTCATCGCTTTCAGTGGTAAATCTTTAACCGATTTCACTTGAGTGATGTCGACCTTCCATCCTGGAAATGTTTCGATGATCGGTTCAACTTGTGAAACATCTTCGGTTGATGTCGGGAAGTCTGTTATAACTTCGCCGCGTAACTTGTACGACGTGCAAACGCTGACTTCATCTAAACATGACAACACATCAATTTTCATCATCGCAAGGCTGTTGATGCCGTTTAATCGGATCGCATATTTTAACGCGACTAAATCCAACCAACCACATCGGCGCGCGCGCCCTGTTGTTGATCCGAATTCGTGACCTTCTTTTTGAATTTGCGCCCCGATATTGTCATGTAATTCAGACGGAAACGGTCCACTGCCAACACGTGTAGCGTAGGCCTTAAATACACCCACAATTTTTGATAAATGATGGGGTCCGATGCCTGCGCTGACAGAACCAGAACCCGCAACCGTCGAAGAACTTGTGACGAACGGATACGTGCCATGATGAATATCCAATAATGTTCCTTGGGCGCCTTCGAATAATATTTTTTTGCCCTGTTTCATTTTTTGTGAAATCAACAGGCTGACATCTGATAGCCTGTGCGGGCGTAAAATTTCAACCACAGTCTGAATTTGATCAAATAAATCTTGAGCTTTGATTTCAGGAACATCGTACAAATTTTTGAGCAAAGAATTTTTTTCTTTTAAAACGAATTCTAATTTTTTTAATAAATTGGGCGTATCAAATAAATCACTCATAATTAAAGCACGGCGAGCCGCGCGGTCTTCGTACGCGGGGCCAATGCCTTTGCCCGTGGTTCCGATTTTACCGTCGGATAAAGATTTTTCGCGGGCTTGGTCTAAAACTTTATGATACGGCAAAAGCACTGTGGCTGTGTCAGAAATTTGCAATTGTGTTCCTGTGATTTGATATCCGGTGGCCTTTAAGTTTTGAATTTCTGTCACTAAGCCAAAAATATCAATCACAACACCTGATGCGATCAAACATGTTTTATCGGCATGTAAAATTCCAGACGGTATCAAATGCAGAACCGTTTTTTTTCCGTTCACAACCAACGTGTGACCAGCGTTTGATCCGCCTTGAAATCTGACAACGGTGTCGGCGTTTGCAGCCAACACATCGATTAATTTACCTTTACCTTCATCGCCCCATTGGGCTCCTACGACAACAACTGCAGACATTTCAATATTTCCTTTTGTATGAATTAATCTTTAAAACTCAGGCTTCCCCAATTATTGATTAGCGGAAGTCCATTCGTCATTTTTTTATTTTTTGCATAAATTAAAGCCGCATCAGCGGCGTGTAGCGAAGCCTTTTCAAAAGCTTCTTCGGTTAAAGCACCCATGTGCTGAGTCAATAGTGCATTTTGAAATTTAAATAATTTTGAATCTTTTGAAACGGGTTCTTTTTCGAAAACATCTAATGCACAACCTGAAATTAATTTATTTTCTAAAGCGTAAACCAAATCGTCTTCGTTTACGACGCCACCACGACTGGTGTTGACAATTAAAACATTCGGATTTGTAAATTCGTAATGCGATCGGTTCAACATATTTTTAGTTTCTTTGGTCAATGGCACATGATAACTGATGATATCAGATTGTTTTAAAACTTCTTCATAACTGGATCTGGGCAAATTTAATTTTTCAAAAACAGAATCATCTTGGTACGGGTCAAAAACAACAACGTTCATACCAAAAGCTTTTGCATAGGTCGCAACTTTTTGACCGATGCGACCAAGGCCCACAATGCCGTAGGTTTTATTTGCTAATTCAAAACCCGATAATTCGTCGCGGTTCCATGTTCCGGTTTTAATATTTTTTTGTGACGACAAAATATTTCGAGCAGAGGACAAAACCAAAGCCCATGTTAGTTCTGCGGCTGCCACTGCGTTCGCATCTGGTGTGTACATTACAGCAATATTTTTTTCAATGCATGCGGGCAGATCAATATGATCAAAACCACTGGTGCAACTAATTATACATTTTAATTTTTCAGCTTTTGATAAGAATTCTTTGGTGATTTTTGTTTTACTTCGGATAATTAAAAAATCGGCATCAATAATTTTTTCAAATAAATTGTCTTCAGGTTTTAAGCGTTCGATTTGAAATAATCCGCTGGTTGAAAGTCGAATTTGGGCTTCGTTAAAAAACTTTTCAGTGATTAATAATTTCATCATTTGATTTCAGTTTCTTTGAGATATTTTTTTGATGCATTCGTGATGTGTTCAAGATCCAGTGAAGTGCCGAAATCAATTAGGCCTTGAGCAATTCGTAATGTTGTTTCGTGCATATCAGTGTCTGTGATGTAACCCATATGACCCATGCGCAGAATTTGACCCTTTAATTGATCTTGGCCACCCATCAAGGTGAGCAAATATTTTTTTTCTAAATATTCACGAAGTTTTACGCCATCGATGTCGGCGGGTAAATTCATGGCGGTCACGGAATCAGACGGGGATTTTGAAAATAAAGTTAATTTTAATTCTGCAGCCATCGAGCGCGAATAATCGGCGCGTCTGCGCAGTTGTGCATAATGTTTTTCAAGGCCTAATTCTTTAATGCGCGATAAAATAAAATCAAGGGCGCGAATCAAGGGAACATTTGATGAAAAAAGTGTTTCTCCTTTTTTGTTCGCTGCATTTTCTTTTTGAATATCGAAATAAAATTTAGGGCAACGGGCGTTGGGAATTTTTTGCCATGCTTTTTCTGAAAAACTGACAAAGCTCATTCCAGTCGGCAGCATGACTGCTTTTTGGCTGCCGGCAACAAGGCCATCAATGAAATAATTATCCATAGGCAATGGATACGCGCCAAGTGCTGTAATTCCATCGACCAGAAATAAAGCTTGTGTCTTTGAAATTATTTTTCCAAGTTCTGAAATATTGTGTGCGGTCGCGGTGCTGGTTTCGCAGGCCTGAGTCATAACGATGTCTGTGTCAGGATTTTTTGTTAAAAAATTGGCGACATCATTTGGATTTGCGGCGTAGCCCCATTCAACATTCAGTCTGTGAACATGTGCACCGAAAGCTTCGGCCATATCGGCCCAACGTTCGCCAAATTTTCCGGAGACAATCGCTAAAACTTTGTCATTCGGCGACAGGACATTTATTAATAAACTTTCCATTCCGCCACTGCCTGTGCATGAATGCATAAAGACTGAATTTTTGGTTTGAAATAAAAATTTTAAATTTGTCAGAACTGATTTTAAGATCGTATCGAATTCGGGTGTGCGATGATGTATCATGGGTAATGATAAAATCTTTTGAACCTCTGGATGAAGCTGCACCGGACCCGGTGCCAATAAGATCTGATTTGACATATGCACTGCCTTTGGGTTTGTATTACATCAATGAATCAATTCTTTGTCTCACGATTTTTTAAAGTCACGTTCAGCGTCATGATTTGTTTTTTACTTCTATCTTCATGCGCATATAAATTAAGTAATAAAGTCGATACATTACCCAAAAATGTTAAAGTTATTTTTATACCTGTTTTTAAAAATAAAACATCAGAGCCTCTGATTGAAACTTTATTTACAGATTCGATGCGGAGTGAAACTTTAAGATCTGGTTATGCACAAATTTCTGACTCTGAAAGCAACTCTGATGCTGTTTTGTACGGAGCGATCGACCAAGTTGATATTACTGCTGACGAATCTGTCATTGTCGCTAAAGACACAAAATATTTACCTAATAATACAGTGCTATCAACAACAGCCAGAATTACAGTCAGTGTATCATTAGTGCTGAAAAAAAAGGGTTCGTCTGAAATTTTATGGTCAGGAACATTTACGCAAGGTCGCGGGTATACTCCGCCACAGTTAACGTTGCCTACAATTAATTCAGCAAACAGTCTTTACAATTTGTCTGTCCGCAGGCAGACTTTTGCCACATTGTCGAAAGACATGATGCAGTTAGCATTCGACCGTATGGTCGATAATTTTTAAATAAATATATTAACGAGAGAATTTGATTCTATGGCAGCCAGTAATTTATTAACTTTGATTGATGATATAGCGACACTGCTTGATGACGTTGCTTTGATGTCGAAAATGGCTGCGCAAAAAACCGCAGGTGTTTTAGGTGATGATTTAGCCTTGAACGCAGAACAAGTTATTGGAGTCTCTGCGGAACGTGAACTTCCGATCGTCTGGGCTGTTTTTAAAGGTTCATTAGTTAATAAAATGATTTTAGTTCCAGCGGCACTGATACTCAGTGCATTTGTTCCTTTACTCAGTGCATTTGTTCCTTGGTTGGTGACTCCGCTGCTGATGATTGGCGGATTGTTTTTATGTTATGAAGGGTTCGAGAAAATTGTTGAAAAATATTTTCATCATCCGGCAGCAAATAAAAGCCGAATCGAAATCAAAGATTTACCAGACTTCGAAAAAAATAAAATCAAAGGCGCAATAACAACAGACTTTATTTTATCCGCTGAAATCATTGCGATCACATTAGGAATTGTTGCAGATAAACCTTTGATTCAGCAAACTTCAGTTCTCTGTGTGATAGCGGTTACGATGACAATTTTTGTTTACGGTTTTGTCGCTGCTATTGTTAAAGTTGATGATTTCGGTCTGTATTTAATACGAACAAAGCCCCGAATGAAAGCTGTCGGTCAAAAAATTGTTGATTCGGCGCCTTGGATCATGAAGGCGTTGGGTTTATTAGGCACTATCGCTATGTTTTTAGTGGGTGGTGGTATTTTAAATCACGGAATTTCATTTCTTCATGAAATATCGACACATTTTTTATTTGAAGGCTTTGTTGGGCTTTGTGCAGGAGCCACCGTTGTTGGATGTTTAGAATTATTTAAAAAAATAATTGGAAAAAAATAAATTATGCCCATTGTCGAATCGCAGAAAATTTATAAAGATTTAGAAAATAAAAAATTTTCTCCGGTATATTTTTTTTACGGGGATGAGCCGTATTTGTTGGGTCAAATTCCAGATCGTTTTAAATTTTCAGTTCTGGATGAAAACACATTCGATTTTAATTTAAATATTTTTTACGGCGGCGATGTGGATGTCTCGGTTTTAAAAGACGCCGTTGAAACATTGCCTGTGATGACAATGAATCGTTTAGTCATTTTAAAAAATGCAGAAGCAATCAAAGAATCTGAATGGGCAGAGCTGGAATCATTATTTAAAAATCCGGTCGACTCGACAGTTTTTGTGATTTGCGCCGACAAGGTTGATAAACGTAAAAAAAGTATCAAACTGATTTTTGAAAATGCGATCACGTCTGAATTTAAAAAACCATATGATAACGAAGTGCCCCGATGGATTAATCATCTGGCGCAGAATCACGATTTAAAATTTTCAGCAGAGGCTACGCACCGATTGCACAGGTTGGTTGGAAATAATTTATCCGAATTGGAAAATCAGATTCAAAAACTGAAAAATTTTGTAGGTACTAAATCAGTCATCGATTTAGTGGATGTGAACGAAGTTGTTTCGAATTCCAAAGAAGAAAGTGTTTTTGATTTTACCCGTGCTATCGGCCAGAAAGATCGCATCACGGCCCTTGAACAATTGGTGCAATTGATTGATCAAGGACAAAATGAAGTCGGCATAGTATCGTTGTTAGCAAGGCACATGCGAATTTTGTTAACCGTTAGATCAGGAATGGATCAAGGTTTGGGCGGATCAAAATTGGCCTCGTTGGCGCAAGTGCCGGCCTATTTTATTGAAGGTTACTGTGATCAAGCGCGTGTTTGGTCGATTAAAAAAATCGAAGATGCATTGGTTGTCTTGAATGAAACCGACAAGGCTTTGAAATCATCACCAGTGTCATCACATATTTGGCTTGAGAATATGGTTCTGAAATCGTGTTCGCTTTAAATTCATTATTTATTATCTTTGCCGCTTTTTTGTGGGCGACAGATTCTTTTTTTAGGTATCCGTTGTTGGGTCGGGGATTCAGCTCTGCGTCGATTGTATTCACAGAACATTTAATAGCTTTGTTTTTTTTGATAGCATTTGTTTTTTATAAAAAAATAAAAATTTTCAAGTTACAAAAAAAAGAATGGCTGAGCCTTTGTTTCATCGGATTATTTTCATCGGCCTTGGCGACCGTGCTATTTACAATGAGTTTTAATTATGGAAACCCATCTGTGTCGATTTTATTGCAAAAATTTCAGCCGCTGATCGTTATTTTTTGTGGTGCAGTTTTTTTGAAAGAAAAATTATCCAGATCATTTTTCGTGTATGCATCGCTTGCGATCGTAGCAGGATTTTTTCTAAGTTTTCCCAATTTAAATTTTTCAATATTCTCTGAGCCGAAAAATACTTGGGAAGTTCTGCGTCCGGCAGCATTGGCAATTTCAGCAGCTGTGTTGTGGGCACTGGGAACTGTCGTTGGCAAAAATGTATTAAAGTCAGTGCAGCCTTCGGTTGTTGTTTTTTGGCGATATTTTTTTGGTTTAATTGGAGTCGTGTTAATCGGACTAGTTCAGGGGCAGAGTATAAATTCTATAGATTTATTTTCTGAAGCTAAAAATATTCAGTCGCTGATGTATATGTCTTTGATTGCTGGGCTTTTTTCGATGGTTTTGTATTATCAGGGTTTAAAAACAGTGAAGGCCTCTGTGGCCACTTTGCATGAATTAATTTTTCCTGTTACGTCAGTTATGATTAATTATTTTTTCTTGGATCAAAAGTTAAATACTGTTCAGCTGTTTGCAGGTAGCATTTTGCTTTTTATAATAACAAAGTTAACATATGAAAATCAAAAACAAGCTTTTAAATAGCTTAAGAAAATCATGAAATTAAAATTGAATTTGTAAACACGTGCGCAATTATTTTTTACGACGAATAAAATAAACAATCGGAAACACAAATGCACTTAATCCGAAATAATTTTATTGAATCTGCAGTTTATTTCCATTTGCAAAATTAATTTCAATGAACGCCGATGGTGTAAACGTGCCCGAACATTTACCCGCAAATAAAGACATTCGTTCAGTCTGCGCACAGCCATTATTTAATGAACTGCTTTGTAAACCTGAGCAATAAGCATCGGTTGAAGAAAATGAATGGCTGCCGGTTTGGCAACCATTCACATCGAAGGAATAGGTCAAATTTTCAGTCGAGCT
>CANBND010000070.1 GCA_947370945.1 Pseudobdellovibrionaceae bacterium
AGATTTGTTTTTTGGCCTAAGCGCGTTTTATTTTCAGATAACTTTTGCATCAATGCCGGAACTTCAACGCGATCGGGATATGCTTTTTTAAAAATATTTAAAACTTTCACACAGACATCCAGCCCCACAGAATCCATCAATTCAAATGGCCCCATTGGCATTCCGAATTGTCTGACAAAAGCATCGTCAACAGTTTTTATATCCATGCCTTCAGCCATAAAAAACGCGGCTTCGGCCATATACGGAAGTAATAATCGATTCACTAAAAATCCGGGACCATCTTTCACAACGACGGGCATTTTACCCATTTTTTTTGATAATTCAAAAACAGTCGCAATCGTTTCGTCAGATGATTTTTCACCGCGAATGACTTCGACCAATGGCATTTTATGTACGGGACTGAAAAAATGCATGCCCGCAAAAAATTCTGGATTCGGATGACCTTTTGCCATTTCAGTCACTGACAAACTTGACGTGTTCGTAACGATGATGGCATCTGATTTCATTTGTGCCGCCGTCTGAGCGATCACTTTTTGTTTGATTCCCATATCTTCGACGATCGCTTCAACTGTGATATCTAAATTTTTAAATCCAGAAAAATCCAACGTCGTTGAAACCAACGATGTTTTTTGTGAAAAATGATAACTGTCGATGACTCGTTTTTTCAAAAGTTTTTTCCATAAATCAAAAGCATGTTTCAAAGCCTTTGTATTCGCATCATGAGAAATATCTTTCACTCGAACTGAAATTCCTTTATCCGCAGCGACATAAGCAATACCGCCACCCATTGTACCGGCACCTAAAACTCCTAAATTTTTAACAGCACGGCCTTTAATGTTTTTATCAGCGACACCACTAGATTTTTTGACCATCTCGGTCAGATAAAAAACATGAATTAAATTTTTTGAAACATCTGTCGTTGCGCACTTTACAAAGTGTTCACATTCGATTTCAAGTGCTCGTGCACGATCTGTCATTCCGTATGTTTTTTTAACAACCTCAAGCGCTTCCAACGGAGCTGGATAATGGCCTTTTGTTGCTTTTAATGTTGCTTTTTTTGCCGTCGAAAAAACAATACCTCGGCCAACACCTTCTAAAATTTTTGCGACCAATCCACGGGGTTGAAATTTTTTACGGCGCTTAGTCACTCCAGATTTTAAAATCTTTTCAATTTCTTTTTCTGCAAAAGTTTCTAATAAATTCGGATGCACAACGTAATCGACCAAACCAATTTTTTGCGCTTTTTTTGCATTTAATAACTTACCCGCTAAAATGATATCCAGACTGGCTTGAATTCCCACAACACGCGGCAACCGAACACTTCCACCAAAACCCGGTAAAATTCCTAATTGAGTTTCTGGCAATCCAATACGTGTTGATGAATCCTCTGAGGCGATTCGGTAATCACAGGCCAAAATTAATTCACAACCCCCACCCGCACAAGCGCCATTCACAAGCGCCATTGTCGGCATCGGCAAATCTTCGATCATGTTAAAAATAGTCTGACCATTTGTCACAGCATGACGGACTTGATCCGCTGTTTTTAATTCTTTAATTTCTTCAATATCGGCACCCGCAATAAAAATTTTGGGCTTTGCAGATTTAAAAACGACAAATTTATAATTCGAAGTTTTAATTTTTTCCAGATGAGTTTTAAGCTCCAGCATCACAGGCGTTGATAATTTATTTACTTTTTCATTGGGCAAATCAAAAGTTAAAGTGCAGATTCCATTTTTTTCAGAAAGTTGTATTGCGTTCATAGTCTTAACCCTCATTCTCGATAACCATAGATCCACCTTGACCGCCACCGATACAAAGTGTTGCTAATCCGAACTGTGTATTCGATCGCTTTAATTCTTTCATTAAAGTCACAACCAAACGCGTTCCTGTTGCGCCTACCGGATGGCCTAATGCAATGGCTCCGCCGTTCACATTTAAAATTTCATCACGCACTTCACCGATTTTATTCGACAGACCAAATTTTTCTTGTGCAAATTTATCTGAATCAAATGCACGTTGACAGCTCATCACTTGCGCCGCAAAAGCTTCATTCAATTCAACACGATTCATATCTTTCATCGTAAGACCTGCACGCTGTAATGCGACGGGCGTTGAATAAACGGGACCTAATCCCATGCGTTCAGGTTCAAGTCCTGCGAAACCATAACCACGAATTCTGGCCAGTGGTTTGTATCCTAAACTGTCTGCTTTTTCACGAGACATTAATAATAACATCGCAGCACCATCTGTTAATGGGCACGCATTTCCTGCCGTGATTGTTCCTGTTAATTTATCCACCATCGGTTTTAATTTTCCCAATGCTTCCATGGTTTGTTCACCACGCGGACCGATGTCTTCTGAAATCACTTCTTTGAAATCAGGTTCTAAATAAATCGAAACAATTTCTTCGGCTAATTTTAATTTCGCAGCCACGGCTTTTAAATGTGAATTTAAAGCAAAACGATCTTGAGATTCACGAGTCAAACCCCACTCTTTCGCTAAAATTTCTGCTGTTGCCATCATGTTAATTCCGACAAAAGGATCCGTGAGGCCTTCAACAATTGAAATGATGGGTTTGTATTTTGTTTTCGCCATCGGTGCGGTTGTCACCATTTCTTTGATCTGCGAAAGATCGGCTTTGAACCAACTCCACAATGCCGATAATCTTTGACCCGTTGTTTTTGCCGAAGCTAAGCGCTCAATAATACTTGTGATCGATGTCGGCATAATCAATGGCATCTGCGACATGTTTTCAGTTCCGCCAGCGACAACAATATCCATTGTGCCTGATTTAATTTTTTCAAAACCGTTTGAAATACTTTCCAACGCTGACGCACAATTTCTATGAACCGTGTAGGCTGAAGTTTTTTGTGGAATTCCAGAATTCAAAGCCACAACGCGCGAAATATTTACGGCATCAGAAGGCGATCCTGTATTTCCGATAATGACTTCGTCGATCAAATCGGTATTTAAATTTGTTTTTGCAATCAATTCCTTTAACGCCACTTGACCTAATTTAGCCGCATGAACAGTTTTTAATTTTGTTCCTGATTTTGCGAACGGCGTGCGTAGTCCTTCGACAATAACCACATCGCGTGATGATTTTTGATTCGACGATTGTTGATTCATGATGCTTTCCTTTTTTTATTTTTTAAACAGACCTAAAAATGAATATCTAAAATATTAGGCTCTATTTTGACATGTGGCAATTGACGCTGACAGCAAATAAGGTTCTTCGTCTGGAATATTGACCCCTAGCCGTTGATCTACTTAGAATAAACTTAATTTAGAATAAGCACTCTAGCTTAAGGGAGAACATCTTGAATAAAAATTCTGATTCAGTAAATCATATTTCTTTAGAAAAATTAAAATCCGATCGCGCTGCATTTGACAAACAAGCCCTCGATTTTCACAGTCAAGGTCGCCCCGGAAAAATCGAAGTCATTTCAACAAAGCCTTGCAACACTGAAAAAGCACTATCACTGGCCTATTCTCCCGGCGTAGCCGCTCCGTGTTTGGCCATCGCAAAAAATCCAGATTCAGTTTTTGATTATACAGCCAAAGGTAATTTAGTCGCTGTGATTTCTGATGGAACAGCTGTCCTTGGTCTAGGTAACATTGGCCCACTGGCTTCAAAGCCGGTGATGGAAGGCAAAGGAATTTTATTTAAAACTTTTGCAGGCATTGATGTTTTCGATATTGAAATTAAATCAAGCTCTTCACAAGAATTTATTAATGCTGTTCGAACATTAGAACCCACCTTCGGCGGAATTAATTTAGAAGATATCAAAGCCCCTGAATGTTTTGAAATCGAAGAAACTTTAAAAAAAGAAATGAACATTCCTGTATTTCACGATGACCAACACGGAACAGCCATCGTTAGCGGAGCCGCTTTAATTAATGCTGCGCAAATTGTTGGTAAAAAACTTGAAAATCTAAAATTAGTTGTGAACGGTGCCGGCGCCAGCGCCATTGCCTGCACAAAAATATTAGTCAGCCTTGGATTAAAAAAAGAAAATATTATCATGTGCGACACCACAGGTGTGATTTATAAAAATCGCCCCACAGGAATGAATAAATACAAAGAGCAATTCGCAAATGACACAAAAAAACGAACTTTATCTGAAGCCCTTGACGGAGCCGACGTGTTTTTAGGTTTATCAGCTGCAGGTGCTGTCACAGGTGAAATGATTTTAAAAATGGCCAAAGACCCGATCATTTTTGCAATGGCAAATCCTGATCCAGAAATCACACCCATGGCTGCACGAGCTGCGCGCCCCGATGCGATTGTTGCCACAGGCCGATCTGATTATCCAAATCAAGTGAACAATGTCTTAGGTTTTCCTTCGATTTTCAGAGGTGCCCTTGATACTCGATCAACGCAAATTAACGAAGACATGAAGTTGGCCGCCGTTTATGCCTTAGCCGAATTGGCTCGCGAAGAAGTTCCCGATACAGTCTCTGCCAGTTACGGTGGTCAAAAATTTAAATTCGGCCGTGAATATTTAATACCCAAACCATTTGATACACGTGTTTTATTGCGCGTGGCACCCGCTGTTGCAAAAGCTGCGATGGATTCAGGTGTGGCACAACGTCCAATTACTGATTGGGAAAAATATCATGATCAATTAGAAGCCATTCAAGGTCCGCAAAAAGTTTTTGTCAGATCAGCAATCCACCGCGTGCATGAAAATGCAAAACGCCAAGGTCGACTGCCAAAAATTGTTTTTCCAGAAGGAACCAGCTCTAAAATTTTAAAGTCAATTCGCACTTTAATTGACGAAAATATTTGTCAACCCATCATACTTGGTCATCCCGAATCAATTTTAGAAAAAGCAAAAAAACACAGTATCGATATGACTGGTATTGAAATTCAAACTCCAACAGCACATCCCAAATTTGCAGAATACGCAGAACATTTATTTAAACGCCGTCAACGTAAAGGGATCAATATCAAAGAAGCCGAGCGCCTTATGATGGACCCAAATTATTTTGCCGCAATGATGATTGATGTGGGTGATGCCGATGGCATGGTAAACGGCGCAACAACAAATTATTCCGAAGCCGTTCGTCCAATTTTACAAACGATTGGTCTTGCTAAAGATCACGTCCCCGCAGGATTAAATATTTTAATCACTGATAACAAATTATTATTTCTGGCAGATACAACCGTCAATTATGATCCCACAGCTGAACAACTTGCACAGATTGCGATTCAAACGGCCTTCGTCGCCGAACAACTTGGACAAAAACCCCGAATTGCAATGTTGAGTTTTTCAAATTTTTCTGGTGCTGGCGGAACGCCTGCAAAAATGAAAAAAGCCGCCGAGATTGTTCGAAAACTTCGCCCTGATTTAATGGTCGAAGGCGATATGCAAGCCGACACTGCTGTGAATTCAGAAATTCAAAATCGAATTTTTCCTTTTTCAGAACTTAAAGGCGAAGCCAATATTCTGGTTTTTCCGAATTTAGAAAGCGCAAATATTTCGTATAAACTTTTACAACAGCTTGGCAAAGTCGAAGTCATCGGGCCATTTTTATTGGGCGTTCGCCGAGCGGCGAATGTTCTTCAGCGTACAACCACCGAAGACACCATTTTTAGTTCAGTGGTTTTAACGGCGCTTGAAGCACAAATTATTTTAGACAAACGTTCAGCACAACAATTGAGTTTAAAACATTGAACAAGGTCATCAACGAAAAAGACAAAACCATCGTCGTCGGCGTCGGATTAAAATCAGAGGCTCTTTCTGAAATCAAAGAAAACCTTTGCGAACTCGAAGAGCTTGTCGTTGCCGCCGGCGGTGAAGTCGTCGCTTCAACCGTTCAAGTTTTACCATCGTGGAATCCCAGCACTTTAATTGGTTCTGGAAAAGTTCAAGAGATCAAAGAAATGGTCGCTGAATCTGGCGCACAAATTGTTGTGATCGATCATCAGTTGTCAGGGATTCAGTCCCGAAATTTACAAGAAGAAATCAAAGCGCGCGTGATTGATCGTTCGCAATTAATTTTAGATATTTTCGCTCAACGTGCCCGAACCTACGAAGGTAAATTACAAGTCGAACTGGCACAGTTACTGGACCAAATGCCACGCATGATTGGCGCATGGAATGATTCGTTATCACGACTGGGCGGCGGTATCGGCACACGCGGCCCCGGAGAATCTGCTTTAGAAAATGATCGCCGTCGCGCTAAAGATAAAATTCAAATCATCAAAAAAAAATTAGACGAAGTTTCTTCTCAGCGTGCGCAACATCGACAATCCCGCAAACGAAATGAAATCCCCAGCTTTGCATTAATTGGCTATACAAATTCTGGCAAAAGCTCATTGTTAAACCGTCTGACAGGCTCACAGGTCGTCGCCAAGGACATGGTTTTTGCAACCCTTGACCCAACAACTCGAAAAGTTTTTTTAGATGACGGACCACCTGCGGTTGTCACAGACACCGTTGGATTTATCCGGAAATTACCGACGCAATTGATCGAAGCTTTTAAATCCACACTGGAAGAATCTGCCGAAGCCGATATTTTATTACACATTGTGGATTTATCGTCACCAAATATGGAAAGACAAGTCGAAGTTATCGAAGGCATGATCAAAGAATTTAAATGGGAAGATAAAAAAATAATTACAATTTTTAACAAATTCGATGTGGCCCCGCCCGATCGCCAATTCAAAGTGAAACAATTTCCACGTGTTTTCGTCAGCGCATTAACAGGCCATGGTTTTGAGCAATTAAAAAAAACAATGGGCGATGCCATTAACGAAATGCAAACCGAAGTTGAAATGTATTTTCCACGCACTGAAGAATACAAAATCTACGACCTAAGTCGTGAAGCCAAAATCACAAAAAAAGAACCTGCCACTGAGGGCATCATTTGTTTTGCCTTAATGACCCCGACCTTGATTACAAAATGGAAGGATTATTTAGTCAAATAAGCGTCTTGTAGGATAAAATATAAGAATGGAAAAAATATTTTTTTTAAGCCTTTTATTTGCTTTTAATTCAAACGCTCAAGAAAAATGCTTGAGCGGCAAAACTGGTAATAATCATCTTATAGACCAATTACAAAAAGCGCGGTCAGAGAGCCCTATCTCAAAACTTATTTCTGCGAAATATAACATTGATCAAAAAACTGAAGCCGATTCAAATTGTGTTGATTGCGAAAAACCAAAAAATAAAAGTCCACAAAAAATTTCTGCAAATCAAAAAACTTATTTTAAATCTGAATGTATCGAAGCTGCGGCCAGCATTCAGACTGGCAGTCGTGAAATTTCTTGTCCAGATCAAAAAATTGCAAAGCATCAATTTTGTTTCACAAAAAGTTTAGTCACCTACCAAAATGCAGTACTCAGCGAAATGTACAAGTGTGTCAAATTCACGACAGGTTTGCCACTCACACCTGATGGACTCTTTGAAATGTATACACTGGAATCCGGATTTAAACCCGCCTACACCAATGGTGGCGGCACAGGGCTCGGACAATTAACCGGAATTTTTATTAAAGATTTACACCAAAAGCACAGAGGGCTTTCAACTTTAAATTCAATCGCTAAGTCGACTGAAAAATCTTGTGATGCTGCAAAAATAATTTTAAATAAAGATCTAAAATCACAGCCTCAATTTAAAAACAAATGTGAATTCACACAGTACGGCGAAGGCATGGAACGAAATATTTTATATACTTTATCTGGCCTTGCGTCCTCATGGAAAAAAGATATCGAACCACTTATGAAAGACTTCTCAGCTAAAAATGCCGACAATAATCTGCTTCCTAAAGCACAAGAGCGTGCATTATTAAATTCATATGGCCCCGGTGGACGTGCTGCAGCTCGCGCTGCAGTTCGCAGACTTTCGAAACTGACTCCTGAAAAATTTATTGCTGCGATGGATAAACCGATGATGACAGAAAATAATAATAATCTGACGGTCTATACGACGCGCATGCATAAAAAACAAAATATCATTGGTCAAAAGTTATCTGGCGACTTAAGGTCCCAATTCAACAAAGAAGGATCTTCAGCATGTACAGAATAATTTTTTTCGCCTTATTGCTCCCTTTATTTATTTCTCAAATTTCATTTTCAAGCACGCCCAATTTAAAAAAACAGTATGATGAATTTCAAAAAACATATTCAAAAACCTTGGATCTTTCAAAAGATAAAACTTTGTTTACAAAAAATTTTGATTCAAATTCTAAATCTTTAAAGAAAAAATACGATGTGTTTTCAAAAACTGAAAACACAGAAATTTCAATTGAAGGCAATCAAATGGCCTTAGATATCGAAATGTTGGAACCTCTTGAATTTTTAGCGTCAAGCCGCATGGACAAAGAATCGTGCTCTGAGGCTGAGCTTCTGAATGAAATGAATTCAACATCAGCTGAAAAGACGTATCAGAAAATCAAAGAAGCCATTCAGACACTTTGCAAATACAGATAAAAGAACCACACTTTTGCAGTTTATTTATTTTATAATGTATCATTTTGATACATCGGATGCAGACTGACAATTAAATTGTAAACTGAATCATGGTCGGCAGAATTTGTCTTTGCTGATTTTGAGATGCTTCGTAAAAATTCATGTATTTTTTTTTCAAATAAAGCAATTGATGATTTATTCAGAGTTAACATCAGATTTGTTTGAGATCTCATATCAAAATTAACATCATCAATACTGTCTTTGGCGTAATCTAGCAAATTTTTAATTAAACCAGCACTTGCTTGACGTGAAATATCTCCGGGCACAAAAACAATTTGCGCCGATTTTCGGCGATACATATTTTGACCAACGCATTCAAGAATTCCAATTTGAACCAAAAAATCAAGTTTGTTTTTAACTTCAGATTCTGAAATTTTAAATTTCAATGCAAGTTTTGAAAAATCAAAAACTGGCACGATATCAACCAGCCAAATTAATGTCATACTGATAGTGTTTGAAACTGCCGCAAATTCATGTTCAGTAATTGTTGAATGTGCAGATGCTTTGATTTCATCATCATTCATTTTTATAAAATAAGTTATTTGATCTTCTGTTAATTGCAGCAATCGACCGATGTCTTTAATTAAAATCGGTGTTAATTTGTATTTGCTGCGTAAAATTTTTGAAAGCAAACTGGGTTCTAAATTTAAACTTTTAGCAAAAGAACGTAAAGAATATCTGACGTTGTTATTTTTTCTGCTATCGAATTCATCCTGTAACAAATTTAAGAAATTTTTCTTCGACAAAATCATATATTATACGTTATCAAAAATAAAAACACATGACCACAAATTATTTTACAAATGCATTTTTCAAGAGATCACAATCCAATAGTGATCTCTGTGTATCTTTCATATTCACAAATTGCGAAGTGCACGAACCGATCATTGCACCCAACGTATAAAAATACAGGCCAATATGCGGCGGATCGTACGAATAAACTCCGTCTGGTGTCGAGGCCTCAAAAAGATGATAGGTCTGATTGTAAACAGAAGCTCGCATGCCTTCGTGGGCCAAATGCAATCTTTGATACAAATATCGAAGTTCATCAGAGGTCATTGGCACGCCAACGTTATTTGAGTGAACAAAAAAAGTTGCAATATCCTGCACATCAAATTGCGGAGATAAACTGGGATTATTAATAACTTTAAAATCACGATCCATTCGTTCACTGAGTCCCAACATCAGCCTGTTTGCGGGCTCTGATTGCAACCTCAGTTGTGCAAATGCGGCGGCGGCCACGTGATGCGATCGTAAAATTTCAATAGCATCATTTTGCAAAAATCGTCCGCCAATTTTTTCGATAACACTGATTCCGTTTCCGCAATTTAAATTATGAACATCCGATGAATATGTATATTGCACTGCTAATTTTTCAATGCACGCCGGATCCGAATTTAAAAATGAATACTTATTATAATCGCCCAATCCATTTTTAATAATTTGCATGTTCGCATTTAAATCCATTGTTGGAATAATAAAATTATTTTCAGCAACAGTACTTGCCCATTCTGCATAAAGCAAAGTTAATTGCCGTAAATCTGCCTTCGCATCATCATCAAATTTTTCGCTGCAGGCTTGAACCTGTGAAATGGCTCGCAGAATATGACCAATGTCATCGATCGATCGATTATTTTTCAACCAGACATCGCCAAAAAACGGATTATTCGGAACATGAACATAGCTTGATGTTTCGGCATTAAGACCAGGGCGACTGGCGTCGTAATTAATAAGAATATTTTTGCCGCTGGCACTCGATTGAACACTTGGCGGATAAAAAGATCGTGATAAAATTTTTGGCGATTCTTGGCTTGACCTTGAGCTTGATAAAATCCAAGACGACATCCCGCGCATCAACTGACGAGCCAAATTTGAATATTTTTTATCACCTGTTAATAAAAAAGCAAAGCACGCACCTTCAAGATAAGGCGCTGTTTGTATACCTACATTATCTGAACCATTATTTTGATGCGTGAAGCTGACTTGACCATTGTGTTTTTCAACTTTAACACCGGTCCACCAATGGGCCCAAGAATTATTTTTACTGATTTCATTTTCAGGCATACCATGAATTCTGGAATCCACAAAATCAAAATAATTCGTATCTTTAATCAGATCTATGAATTCATCTGTCGCCGCCTGCCGTTCAGAATTTGAAACAGGTTGGCCTTTATCGGCTCGAATGAAATCAGTGGACAACTTTAAACTCGACGATGCTGTATCTCGTTGTTGTTGGTCTTGCGATTTATTAAAAACATAACCTGAACTAAGTACTGATAGAATACAAAATACAACGGCAATTAATTTAAAAAAATATTTTTTTTGCTCCATACGACCTTGTCGGAAACCGCATACACAACCTTAACAAACAAACTTAATAATATTTTCTAAGTCGACCAAAGTCCATGAGCTTGAAAATAAAAATTTATCTGGGAAAGCTGCCACGATTTTATAGAAATCTTAAAAAGAAAATAATTACTCAATAAGATTTTTTAATTTTCGATTTTAGAAATTTTATTTTTTAAATCCGGCAAATCATTTTGAACTGTATCCCAAACAATACCCTCATCAATTCCAAAATATTCATGGGCCAAATGATTTCGAAAATCTTTAATAACAACCCACGGAATTGCGGGATATTTATTTTTAACTTCATCGGGTGTGTGATGACAGGCTTCACCAATAATTTCTAAAGCCTTCAAAACGGCATAAAAAGTCAGTTTGTTGTTTTTAAAATCACTTAATGTTTTTATCGAACTCATGAAGTTTTCGATATCCGCGATAGCTGTTTTAATATCGCTAATTCTTAATTTCCAATCACGATTAGGCGACACGCAAAGCCTCTTTTAAAATTTGATCCCGCAGCATTGGATGCAAGGCTGTTTTTGTAACTAAGTCTACATTTTTACCGATTTTTTCAGCTAGAAAATTTTTAAGTGTAATAAATTTAATCAGACCCATTTTTGCATTGGCCGCCAGAACAACAAATAAATCAACATCACTATCTTCTTTAGCTTCGCCACGCGCAACAGATCCAAAAACATAAACCTCTTCAACACCAAAGTTTTTAATGTCTATAGCGTTATTTGATATAATTTTTTTTAAATTAGAAAGCTCCATGCGCATAAATATTATTTTTGCACAGTTATTTCTACTTCACATCGGAAAATAATTTAACTGAGCCAAGGTCCGTGATTTCTAATTTTGTAGTCCACTTTGTATTTTAATGATTTAAAAATGGCAACCCATCACCCAGTTCACCCAGCACGTCACCTAAGTACGAAGCCGCAGCCAGACCTGGATATAATAAAACACCCACAGCAGTACCCGCAGAATTTGCTCCCGTACCCCAACATTTAATTCGACCATTATTCGCAGCACCGCCACCAGTTACCATGCAACCTGTTCGCCCAGCGATACTCATCATCGAAAACCCAACACTTGTACCCCAGTTAATAACAGTTGCTGCTGCTGCTGAAGCCTGTGTAGTCGCACTACCAACCAATAATTGTCCACGTGAATTTCGGCCCCAGCATTTCACAGTATTCACTGTGGATTTTGCACACGTCCATTGTCGCGCGGCCCACACTTTTGAGGCTGTAAAACCCAAAGCCGTTGTTTGTGTTGGCGACGTTCGATTCGTACTTGTATTATCACCCAACTGACCGTTTCCACCAATACCCCAGCAAGCCATAGTCCCGTTGTCTAAGACGGCACATGCATGGCCGTTAAATGGAGCTGCTGTTGCATCAGTCCCCGCACTCAGGTCTGTGGCGGTTCGACCAACACCCAAATTAATTGCGGTTAACGTGGACGGCGACACAGCCCTTGCCGTTGTCGTTCCGTCACCCAACTGACCACTGGCATTTGCACCCCAACATTTGACCGTGTTATTATCTAAAATAGCACAACTAAAATCTGGCCCACCCGCCAATGTTGTCGCGTAACGACCAGCACCGTAATTGATCGCCGTCGTTGGCGCCGTAATGTTGACCGCTGTGCCTTGCCCGGCTTGACCACTTGTATTTAATCCCCAACATGTCGATGTCGTATCTGTAAATTTAGCACACGATGTATAACCATAAGTAAAAATTTGATTCGGAGTTTTTCCAGAAAAATTGATTGCAGCTAAATTAGCAACATCATTGACTGACGCTGTTCCCACATTTGCTGTATTACCTTGACCTAACTGGCCGTAAGTATTTTGCCCCCAACATTTCACTGTTGAGTTATCTAACAAGGCACAGACGTGATACCAACCTGCCGTAATTTGTGTTGCTGTGCGACCGGCTCCCAAATTAACAAACGCATTGGCTCCGCCGATTTGTGTTCCGATGGTGCCAACGCTCGCTGCAGAGCCAATACCCAGCTGACCGCCATTATTTTCTCCCCAACATTTAACCGAACCTTCGTTATACAAAGCACATGCAAAGGCATACCCAACCGCGACTGATGTCGGCTGAATATGAGTGACGGCAGAATCCGAAGTGCTTAAAACATTGTCTGTTACGCGAACGGTTCCTGAACCTGTTGAAGACGGCGCAGTATAAACTGTTTTATTTGAATTGTATGCAACTGGCGCCGGATAAGCGGCGGCCGTTGTCGCATTACAACCACGCGTAGCGCCTGTGAATGTTGTCGCTGTTATACCTGTATAACAAATTGTTTCAGTTCCAATAACAATGGCACCCATGCTTGGGCAACCCGTCGTATTCGTCACGTTAATTGTCGTCACTGCATTTGTGTGTGCACCCGTTGTTGTGCTTGAACAACCTGATGTG